>JBJTRR010001034.1:0-4521 GCA_046076185.1 bacterium
ATCCTTATTTTCGAATGCCGGCTTATGGTTTCTGTTAATGAGAAGAGTGTTTATCTCATTATAAAATAAAGTCTTATGTGCTAATGTGCAGGGCTTTTGGAAAAGAGGTTCAGCACCACCACACCCGCCGTAATCAGGGCAATACCAATCCAGCCAGGCAGATCAATATGCTGATCAAAAAAGAGCATGCCAATCAGGCTGATCAGCACGACACCAATCCCCGACCATATGGCATAAGCGATTCCGGTCGGTATCGATTCAAGCGTGAGCGAAAGAAAATAAAACGCCGCCGCATAAGCAACGACCACTATGATAGACGGGTAAAGCCGCCGAAACCCCTCAGCCTGCTTCAGGGCCGAAGTGCCAATCACTTCACTCACAATGGCTATGCCTAGGTAAACCCATTTCATGCAGTGGCCCTTCCCTAACCAGCGCAACTATCGGCCCACCCGAAAGTTGAACGTCAACCCACCTGTTTCGGCTTGACGGTTTTGTAAACTTTAGGAATTATTAGTAAAGTTTCACGAATCAATACCTGGAAGAAGTTTTGCGAAGCTGGTCAAGGATGACTGGTAAGAGCAAGAAGGGCACCCCTCGGCTGGCCGAATGATTTGGCCCCTGGCGTGCCCTGTTATGAAACGACTGCAAAGGACATGGATGTCATGAAAGTTTCCGTATCTCGCCTTGCCCCGGCATTCGTTCTTATTGGCATGAGCGTGCATGCCGCCGAATCACCCACAACCAATACGGTGCTGAGTCAGTCGCGTGACCTTGTCGCCCGTGGCTCGCTTGATGATGCCGTAGCCCTGCTTGAAAAATCACTGGAAAACACGCCTGAAGCCGACCTGCCATCGATTGTCGATCAACTCCGAAAATTCTATCTGGTCGCTATTAACGAAAATCGCAAGTCGGGCCGTTATGAACAGGCCGAACATTACGCACATAACCTGAAAGTGATGGATTCGGCTGCACAGATTCCTGCCGATACTTCCGGGGGCATCGCCCCTGTCGCCGCTGACCGCACTGACACAAAGTCAGGCTCGTTGCCAGCGGGCTCTCAGGCCGTCTCCATTCCCAAGGTTCGTCGGGCCGATCCTCAGCAAAGTCTTGCCCCGCCTGTCGCCCAGACAGAAAAAGCATCGACCGTTCCCGCTGCAAATCGTCTTGCCACACCACTGGAAGCCGAGCCGGCAAGTTCGCCCCAGGCCAAAGTTCAACAATTCGACGTGGCAGAGGCCGACGAAGCCTTCAATAAAAAACAATACGATGCCGCCGGCAATATCTATGGTCGGCTTTATACCTCAGGCAAGCTGCCTGATTCGCGCCGAAGCCACCTGGCCTATTGCAAGTCGGCCGACTTGGTGGCCCGGATCAACCAGAATCCGAAATCAGCCGAAGAATGGACACGGATTGAAGCCGATCTCAAGGGCATTCTCGCCATTCAGCCCGACTTCTGGTTCGCTGAATATCTTCGCGACCTTGTGAATGAACGCTCGGGCCGGGCCCTTTCGGCCAATGGCAAATCAGGCAATGCAAGCACCCAGCTTGCCAGCAACGACGGCAGCACTTGCCTTATTTCACGTGCCGCCCGGCAAATCGGCTCGATTAATATCAATCCGCTGAAACGCTGATGGATATTCGCCCCGGCCCCATTCAGCCCCGACCGCTGAAATAAGCCCAGGCCAGCACGACAACGCCAAGGCCCAGAAGATATGCCGAGAAAATCTGAAGTCGGCGGGCCTTCACCACCCGCACCAGCCAGAGAATGGCAAAATAGCCGACAATTCCGGCCACCACCGCCCCGGCCGCACCCATCTTCAACAGGCTGGTGTTGATCTCGGGTGATTCAAGAAGATCTTTGCCTTCCATCGCAAGTGCCCCGCCGATGGCAGGCAACGAGATCCAGAGCGAAAAAACTGCTGCCCATGCTGGTGAAAGCCCTCGCCCCAAAGCCGCCGCGATGGTCATGCCGCTTCGGCTTACGCCCGGCAGAGGCGCCAGCGATTGCGCCAGACCAATCAAAAAAGCATCGGTGAAGGTTGTCTCGGCCCTGCCCTTGCCGCCGCCCGGCATCTTCTGGCACAGCCACAGCACACCGGCCGTGACCCAGAAGCCAATCGCTGCGGCATAAAGTGAATCGTGGGCCTGCTCAAACGCTTTTTTTAACGCCAGCCCTACTATGCCAGTCGGCAAAGTGGCCACCACGGCCAGTAAGGTTACGCGAATAAACTCGGCCCGTGTGCGTGGCCCGACATCGCCCGCCAACCCGGCCGAAATCGCCTTGTTTTCTGCCGGTTTCTGAAAAATCGGCCGAAACCACTCACGATAATAAACCAGCACGGCCACCAGCGTGCCAAGGTGCAGGATAATATCAAGCAAAAGCTTGTCAGACCCGCTGCGGTGTTCGCCGCGAAGGTGGTCGAAAAGGGCCTGGCCCAGGGCCAGGTGCCCATCGCTTGAGACCGGCAGAAATTCGGTCAGGCCCTGAATCAGGCCAAGAATCAAGGCTTCCAGCCACTCAATAGCCGTCAAGCCTGATCTCCTTTGGCGAAGATCGACCTGGCTCTGCCCAGATACGCCACACCGCTGTAGATTGTCAGCAGAAGGGCAATCGTAATCAGAGAATCACGCAGCAAAACCAGCGACTGGCCTGCGGAAGATTCGCCACCCTGACGGAAAACCAGCAGCACGGCCACAATCGCGAAGCACTGAAAGGCCATTTTCAGCTTGCCGGCCATCTTCGCCCCAAAGCCGACACTGGCTGATTCCAGATAACTTCGCAGGGCCTGAATGATCAGCTCGCGGGCCACCACAATGCTCACCATCCACGGCTCCACGCCACTGCCCGGCAATGCGGCCAGATGCACCAGGGCTGCAATCACCATAACCTTGTCAACCAGCGGGTCAAGCTGCCGGCCAAGCACCGTGGCCTGATTAAACCTTCGGGCAATAAAGCCATCCAGCCAGTCAGAAAGAGAAGCCAGCGCGAAAAGCACCAGGGCCACATCCCAGCGGCCGGTGTCAATGGCCCAGAGAATCGCGGCCACAGCACCCAGACGGCCAATGCTCATGATGTTCGGAATAGTCCAGATCGGTTCTGCGGCAGGTTCGACAGACATTTCAGTTCTCCCGATCAATCAGCCGAGAATCGGCAGCCGGGGCTTGCCATCGCCACCCCGCCGGGGCCGGCGCGGCGGCTGTTCCGGGCGGTCAGGCTCGACCATCGCTGTGGCAATCAGGTCGTATCCCTGAATTGATTCAACGCGGCAGGGCACCAGGTCGCCGGCCCGCAGGTTCCGGCCATGAACCAGCACCAGGCCGTCCACATCGGGGGCATCGGCAAATGTCCGCCCCACCCACGACTTCCGCCCTTTGGCCGCCATCGGGTTCACGCTGTCAATCAGCACATCCAGCGTCCGGCCAACCAGCCGTTTCTTGTTGATCTGTTCGGCAATCGGCTGCTGGGCGGCCATCAGCCGCTCCTGCCGCTCTTTTTTCACCTGATCAGGCACCCGGTCAGGCAGCAGAAAAGCCGGCGTGCCGGGTTCGTCAGAATAGGTAAACACACCCATCCGCTCAAATCGCGTAGCTTTCACAAATTCCAGCAGTTCGCTGAATTCGGCCTCGGTCTCGCCCGGAAAACCCACGATAAATGTCGTCCGCAGAAAGAGATCCGGAATCGATTCGCGCAGTTTTTTGATAATTGATTCCGTCTGGGCACGGCTGTGGCGACGATTCATCCGGCGCAGCATTCGGTCGTTGATATGTTGCAGTGGCATATCAAGATAGGGAATGATTTTTTTTGATCTGCCCAGCACCTGAAATAGTGTATCGTTAAAAAATTGCGGATAGCAGTAAAGCACCCTGATCCAGTCAAGACCGGCCACCTCATCTTCAAGCCGGGCAAGAAGTTCGGCCAGTTTTGGCTCGCCATATATATCAACACCGTAATATGTCATGTCCTGCGCCACCAGAACAAGCTCTCGCACGCCATCGGCCACCAGTTCGCGGGCTTCCTTCACCACTTCATCCATCGGCTTTGTCACATGCTTGCCGCGCATTCCCGGAATGGCGCAGAATGTGCAAAGCCGGTCGCAGCCTTCTGATACCTTCAGATAAGCCATGTGCCGGGGCGTAATGCGCAGGCGTGCCGTGTCTTCCTGGGCACGAATCGGTGCCGGGTTGAATATCGCACGCTGTTCTTCCAGCCCGCCCACAATGCGGTCGGCCGCTTTGGTGATCTCCTCACGGCCGAACACACCCACCACCTGGTCGATGCCCGGGGCGTCTTCAAAAAGCTTTTCCTTAAAGCGTTCGGCCAGGCAGCCGGCCACAATCACGCCCTTTAGCTCGCCGGCTTCCTTGCGGTCAATCATCTCGCGGATGACTTCCATCGATTCCTGCCGCGCCGAGTCGATAAAGCCGCAGGTGTTCACGATCATCAGATCAGGGTCATCCTGCTCAGGCACAAGCACATAGCCATCCTGGGCAAGCAGGCCCAGCATGCGCTCGGAATCAACC
>JBJTRR010001035.1:0-3113 GCA_046076185.1 bacterium
GCTTCATCAGGGCGTCAATCTGCTCCTGAGTCGTCGGTGCAGCCGCCGCCAGTTTGGGGCTGGCCGCCACAGCCTCGGCTTTTGGGGCCTGTTCGCCGGCCTGCCAGCCATATGCGGAAGAAACTGATGTAAAAAACGACGATAGCAAAATGGCAGTCGGCAGCAAAAATCGACCGAAGCCAGCATCGCTGCTCAATTCAGTAATGTACTGTCGTGCTTGATTCCGTTTCACAGTGTTCCGGTCGATTATCAGATTTCTGCTGGATTGGATCATCGTTTGATGGCAACTGGCTGATTCGCCAGCCACACTGATGGTCTGGTTATGACGGTTAAGGTCATTATTCGGCTGATTCACTCAGCGAACTTTATGATTTGCTTCAGCAAGCGTTACCAAGCCATGGAAATTCAACGAGCCAGCACATGAAGCTGAAGCCATCGCCCCCGATGGTTAATCATAAGTTCGGCCATTACTATGTTTTAAGCGAAAATGGCTATCTTTCCGTGAATTCCATTTCGGCAAAAACAGGCAGGTGGTCAGAACCGAAATTCGGGCCGACTTTTGTGCGCAGGGGCCTGAACCCGCGCGAATGATAAAACCGGTCGAGCCTCAGCCACGGAAATTTTGTGGGGAACGTAAAGCCATAGCCCGAGCCAGTTTCAATAAAGGCGTCCTTGAAGCGTTTCTCAAGGGGCATGGCATAAATCGAGCCCGGCGGCACATTAAAATCGCCGCCAACCACCAGGGGCAGGTTGTCGTTGGCGTCCATCATGGCGGCAATGCGCTGCATCTGCCGCTGCTGCCAGCGAAGGGTTTTGGCAAGTTCGTCGTTATCAAAATGATCAGCGTAATTATGAAATGCCCCACGCAGCGAAGGCCCGTGGGCCGTTCCAAAGAAAAATTCTGCGTCGTTTTTGCGAACCTGCACCAGATTCAAATGGCCGGGATAGATCCGGTTTCCGCCAAATTCGGCCGGCAGCTCGTCTGACTCGGCCACAATCGGATCCTTCGTGAAAAGATATCCATAACGGCTTTGGCTCCAGCCACGGGCCCGCAGCTTTTCGGAAAGTTCCGTGCGCGAAGAATCTTCCTGAATCGCCAGCAGCTCGACATTCTCCTGCTCCATCCATGCCAGAAAATCGTCAACCCTGATGCTGTCAGGGCCAATGTTATATGTCACCATTCGAATCGTGCGGCCCGCTGAATTGGCCCCGGGCGATCGATCGGCCAGCAGGCCCGCCGTTTCCAGGCCCATCAGCGGCCCGGCCACCAGCGCAAGTGCCAGCATTAGCTCAATGGTCATCCAGCGGTGCCGCCCCAGCAGGGCCCACGGCAATAACAAGACCAGCGGGGCCGGAAAAGCCACGCGAGGCCCAAGAATCACGGCAAATCGCAGCGGTTCCAGGTCAAGGTCGTTTCTGGCCAGATAAAGTGCCAGCAGCACGGCGGCCATATAAATCTGCGTAAATATGGCCAAAACGGCCGCGCCACGGCGTCGCCGGATGGGTGTGGGGGTTGGGCCTGGAATGTGAATGGTCTGGGCTGGCATGCCTGGTTGAGCCGGGTTTTAAGGAACCTGAAGCATTCGCTCAAGGGCCACTCTGGCCCAGTGGGCGGTATCGGCATCAACACTCACCCGGTTCAGCACTCGGCCTTCCACAAGTGCTTCAAGCACCCATGCCAGATGTGGCAGGTCAATGCGATACATCGTGGCACACAGGCAGAACATGGGCGAAAGAAATTCAATTTTCTTGTCGGGCATGCTCTGTGCCATGCGGTTCACCATGTGCAGCTCAGTGCCCACCACCCAGTGCGACCCTGCAGGCGCGTCCTTCAAAACTTTCAGAATCCCTTCGGTCGAGCCCACCACATCGGCCTTGTCCACCACTTCCATGCGGCATTCCGGATGCACCAGCACCTTCACGTACGGGTCTTTGGCCCGGGCCAGGTCAATATGCTCTGGCAGAAACATCTGGTGGACTGAGCAGTGCCCTTTCCACAAAATTATCCGTGCCCGCCTGATGTCGTCTTCGCTGTTGCCGCCCAGCTCTTCGTGCGGGTCCCACACAATCATCTCGTCCAGCGGCATGCCCATGGCTTTGGCGGTGTTTCGGCCCAGGTGCTGGTCAGGGAAGAACAGAACCCGGTTCTTCTGGGCATAAGCCCACTCCAGCACAGCCCTTGCGTTCGACGATGTACACACAATTCCGCCATGTCGGCCGCAAAAGGCCTTCAGGTCGGCGGTTGAATTCATATAGGTTACGGGAATGATATCGACTGTGCCGACAATCGAATCAAGATCCTGCCAGGCGGCCAGAACATTATCGCGGTCGGCCATATCGGCCATCGAGCATCCGGCGGCCATGTCGGGCAGAATCACTTCCACCTCGGGCCTGGTCAGAATATCCGCCGTTTCGGCCATGAAGTGAACGCCACAGAAGACGATATAACGGCAGTCTTTCACCGTCGCCGCCTCGCGGGCCAGCTTGAAGCTGTCGCCCGTGAAATCAGCGAACTGAATCACATCGTCCACCTGATAATGGTGCCCCAGAATCACCAGTTTCGAGCCCAGTTCGGCCTTATACTGGCGAATCAACTGTTCCAGGGCCCCGTTGCCCATTTGCCGGAATTCGGCAAGCCGGGGCGGAAGATTCGGGCGTTTGGTGGCAAGTGTGGTTGTCATGGGTCGCTCGGCCATGCCTCATTTGTGGTTGCTTCACTGAATTATACGAACAAAATCAAAAAAAGTCGTCGGAATCCGCAGGTTCCGACAACTCTCCACAAAAATCAAGTCCCCAAAAATTGCTTGTCAGGGCATCGGCGGGGTCAGTTATGACGAACCCTTCTTAGTTCCATACTTGTTTAGAATTAAAGTAACTGTCCGAAACCACTTCATCAGGAATAGCGTCAAGATTCTCTTTTGTTATTAGAATATGACCTTCATCATCCTTTTTTGCCCGTTCACTGTAATTTGATGCTGTATATAGTCTTAACTCAATTTGGGCTGTCACTTTCAAGATTTCTTCAGGCATCATATGGCAAGCATGGCATTTTCTTAAAAGAATCATGGCTTTCCGTGTAAGCTTTTCATCTTGTGTAATTACAAACACAGGCG
>JBJTRR010001036.1:0-1526 GCA_046076185.1 bacterium
CCAGAATTTAGGCAGATATTGCATTTTTTCGGAACCCGGCCGCCGCTGAAATTCTGGCCTCAGAACATAAGTGCGTTCCGCTTCTGTCAGCGGCCAGCCTGATTTCTGCGGCTCGTCGGTTTCATAGCCATAATCAATCGCTGCAAATGCAATCGACAAATGCAGAAAGGCTATGAATAAAGCTGCGATCATGGTTTTTGGATAGGATTGATGAATCATTGGCAGGGTTCCTTAATGTTGAAAGGGAGGATATTGAAATCCATGATCATCTCAACTTGATTTCATTTTAAAACCAGGCAAAAACTCTGACAAAATTAAGACTTGATGCCCTTGTCATCATTCAACAAGCCAGAAGTATCAGCAACCGCCATGTTTGGGTTTTACATTCTTCATTCGCAGGAAAAGGCAAGCCATGCTTTTTCCCTGAAATCTCAACTTTCATCATCTTTGCGTCGTTGCGTCTTTGCGTGAGATATTCTGCTTCACTCTTTCTATTGAGCTCCATCACAGCCACCTGTGCATCGCAACCAGACCTTGGCCGTCGCTCACGCTTTCGGCTCTTTAAATCCCTTTATGCCAGAGCTTTCCGCTAATTCCCCTCCGCCGGCATTGCTATAGACACATTTTTTTGATTCGGTAATCTGGGTCAGAATGGATTCTACTTCGGCAATCTTGATCAGCGACTTCGAGATCGGTTCTGGAAACTTGTGAGCGAGCACTCGCACGCGGTTAATGCAACTGTCACCGGGCTCTCGGCTCTTCCGGGAACGGCCCAGCCTTTTGCTGCCGCTCGCGCAATGACGCGGTTTCTGAATCACGATCATATTTCATTTCATGCTCTGCTTGAACCCTCGCTGGACGCTGTAAGAACTGCAATCGCAGGGCAACCCGGATCTTTCGTCCTGGTCGTTCATGATTGGTGCATGTTCAATTTCAACAAGCACAATTCCAAAACCGATCGCTACGCCCGGTCACACAAAACAGATCTTGGTTATGAACTCGGCACCGCACTGGCGGTCGACGCCTCTGACGGTCGTCCGCTTGGCCCCCTGGAATTCAGGCTTCGCACCGCCAATGGCATGCTGTCAACTCGAATCGGTGGAGCAACTCTTCCGCCAGGCCACATCGACGAAATAGCGGATTGCATGGCTCAGGACTGGCAACTGGCTCGCACTCCAATCCACATCATCGACCGCGAAGCTGATTCAGTTGGCCATTATCGCCGCTGGCACGCCGCGAATCATCATTTCGTGGTCCGGGCCAACGGCGATCGCGTTGTTCAGCACAACGATTGCGAAAAGACGCTCTCCGAAGCTGCAGCAGATCTTTCTGGCACATTTGTCAATGTGCTCGATTCGGCTGGCCAACCCGGCGAGGTGACGATCAGGGCAGGAACCGGCGTCGTACAGGTTGCCGAAAGTGCAGTCATTCTGCATCGGCCTGCCCGACGCTATACGGGAAAAAGAACTGCCAAAGGGGTGAAAAAGCAGATTGGAATTCCCGGTGTGCCGTTGCCATTGCGACTG
>JBJTRR010001037.1:0-2377 GCA_046076185.1 bacterium
CCCCAACGGTGCGGGCAAGACGACCACGATGCGAATTCTGGCCACATTGCTGAACCCCACCCGGGGCGAGGCTTATGTGTGCGGCCATTCCATTTACAATGCCCCCAAGGAAATCCGCCGGCTGATCGGCTACATGCCTGACTTTTTCGGTGTGTACGACGACATGAAGGTGATTGAATACCTTGAGTTTTTCGCGGCCGCTTATCGCATTAAGGGCGAGGCCCGGCGGAAGATTTGCGCCGAAGTGCTTGAGCTGGTTGACCTGACTTATAAACGCGATGCCCTGGTGACATCGCTATCGCGTGGGATGACGCAGCGGCTGGGCCTGGCCCGCGTGCTTCTGCACAATCCGCAGGTGCTGCTGCTTGACGAACCGGCATCGGGCCTTGACCCCCGGGCCCGCATTGAAATCAGGGCCCTGCTGAAGCAGCTTCGATCGATGGGCAAGACGATTCTGGTTTCAAGCCACATTCTGCCCGAGTTGGCTGACATCTGTAACAAGATTGGTATCATTGAGCAGGGTCAACTGATTGTCAATGGCACGGTTGATGACGTGATGGTGCAGGCCCGCACCGAGCGGATCCTGAATATTCAGGTTGGCGGCAGGCCCCAGACGGAGGCGGCCGACATGCTTGCGGCGATGACAGACGTCGAGAGCGTGAACCAGAAGGCCGGCGTGCTGGTGGTGAAGCTCAACAGCATGTCGATCGGCCACTCGAAGCTGGCCCAGAAGCTGATTGAAGAAGGTTTTGAACTGCTGCTTTTCAAGGAAGAGGAGATCAACCTGGAAACAGCGTTCATGCACCTGACCAAGGGTATTACAAGCTGATAAAGACTTATCCCGGTCGATTGTCGGACAAGGGGAATTTGCGATGGCCAATGCGGAATCAGCCAAGTATCGCCTGGTCGTCTTCCGGGCCCCCGATTCGCCCGAACCGGCCCGCGACATGCTGGCCAAAGCCCTGAAAATGCACCCGCTGGATGCCTCGCGGCTGGTGGCACACATGCCTGGCATTTTGCCGGGGCTTTTTACGCCTGACCAGTGTAATATGGTTCTTGATGGCCTGTTTGGCCTGAAAGTCGCGGCCGAAGCTCGCCTCGCCGAGCAGTTCCCTGACTTTTCGCGGCCCAAGCAGGTGCACGACATGTTGTTGACCCCCGGCGGGGTCAACATTCGCGACCTTGTTCACAAGCAGACTCTGCATTTTGTGCCGTGGGATCAGATTGGCCTGATCGCCGCCGGCCGCATTGATCTGCCTGATGTCGTATCGGAATACACGCCGCCTGGCATGACTCGCGCTGTTGTTCACGGTGTTCGCCGAATGCTGGGCGGTGGGGCCCCGAACCGCAAGGAACGCACGGTGCATTCGCCGGTGGCCCCCAAGGGTGAAGCAATCGTTTGGCGCAAGCGGCCGCATGGGGTCTTTCGATTGTCGGAAGACAAACTCCGATACGACATCCTGGGCGAACACCTGGCCACCACTGCCGCCGAAAATTACCCAAGGCTGTTGCGCTGGCTTTCGAGCGCAGCGAGTGAGGCTTTCTTATCCAATGGTGCCCAAGCGTTTATCAATAATCAGGCCGACGACATTCCGGTGTTCGACGATTTCAACGCCCTGACCGAAAACGCCACGATGGAACTGCTGCGAAGCTGGTATCGCGCCGACCGCGAAAAAGCCGGTGGCGGCATGAGTGTTGATTGATTCGGGAAATATTATCGATCTTTTGAAGCTGATACTTTAAGCCACATACTGGGCTAATACAATCGGGTTGTATTAACTGGATTGAATTTAGCTGGATCTGTCAAGGAAGGCTGGCCATTGATTTTTATTGATCCAATCTGAACCTGCAGAGGCGAGCGTTTATTCGCAACTGTCGATTTGCAGACAACGGTAAAAAGATAGTTATTCTGGCCATGAATGATCCCACGGTCGTCGTGGTTGGAATAATGGCCATTATCGGTCTCTATAACGACTTTCATGGGCGTTGCAAATGATCCCTGATTGATGCTGAGAGTCAGGATCAGCGAACTGACTTTCGGCATGGGTTTGATGTAAATGATCGAGTCTGTATAGATCGGCATGACTGACGCCCACTGAAATCATCAAAAGACCACCCATGATTCCCGGCCAACGACACTCCATAGAGAAGTGCTTGCTTGAAATGATAAGCAAAATGTAATTTCAATCAACTCATGTAAACCCTTGCCGCAAGGTCAGAAACCTGAGAACGACATGGAATGGGAAATGCAATTTTTGCGGGGAATATTTGCAAAGTCTCAATAATTTCCAATATTATTCCGGCCACAGGCTTTTTTGAGCCTGAAAACAACATAGGCAATGATGAAAAAGTGAACCAGCAGGGCAGGGGCCACACC
>JBJTRR010001038.1:0-5141 GCA_046076185.1 bacterium
CCGATTTCGATTTTTACGTCGTAATCGGTGATTGACTTGGGAATCAGCGTGACGAATGAACCAACGACGGTGCTGGCCAGCTTCTGGCCTTCGAAAACAGTAACAGCCTTCGAGGTTGTCTGGAAGGGATCATCTATGCGAACATTAATGTCCTGGATATCCCAGGGGTCGGAAGAGCTGCCGCGATTAAAGGCATTGGTCTGGCGAACGCCAACCCGGAAAATGTAAGATCCTTTGTAACCTGTAGTAGGTGTGATTGTGACCAGCCCATTATTGATGGTAAAAGTGCCAGGTGCAGGGTTTACGCCGAAAGCTGCGCCATAGGTCACATCGTCGTTTTCATAATCGAATGAAGATAGCTGAATATTGATTGGCTTGTTCGTATAGCTGGTCACATTATAAACCGGGCCGAGAATGGGCGGGTCATTCACAGGCGGGTTGAGGGAGTTGTCGTTAACTGGTGTAACTTTGAATGTTTTTGTGTCGGATGCGCCGGATGGGTCTTTGGCGGTGACTGTGACCTGTGTGGCCGAGGTGCCTGACATTTTGAGATAAAGAACTGTGTCGGTCGTATCAGATACCATTTTTACGGAACTGATGGTCACTGGGGCGCTGGCAACGTTCAGAGCAGCCAGAACGTCGAACCCTTTAACGAGCTGCCCCCAGATGGTGTGATTAAAATCGAGGTAGCGGGGCGAGCTGGTGGTGATGAAAAATTGAGAGCCGTTAGTATCTTTGCCAGAATTGGCCATGGCAAGCTGGCCATAGCCCGAGAAAATAGCCTGGGGTGAAAATTCATCGGCAAATTTGAAGCCTGGGCCGCCTGAGCCATCGCCTTTCGGATCACCGCCCTGGATCATAAAATCCTTGATCATGCGGTGAAAAGTCAGGCCATCGTAAAACTTTTGATTTACGAGAGTTGTGATGGTTGAAACTGTGTTGGGTGCGATATCGTCGAAGAGCTGAAAGGTCATATCGCCATAATTGGCGACTGAAATTTTCATAAATGGGCTGCCTGAACGAACCTGCACAATATTGGCCGGATCGCTTGAATTGGACGTGACTGTGTAGGTTATCGGGTCGCCATCGGCGTCTGATCCACTGACAGGAACCATCAGGGTTTTGCCGGTTGGAATCTGAACATCGGCAATGGTTGCGATCACTGGAGCGGCCATAAGGGCACGCTCTTCAAGTGGCTGCCAGTCGATCAAAAAACGTCGTGCTCGATTTTTCCTGCCAATCATCTTCCACTCCATCCGGATTTTATTGAGCCCAGTTGCGGCCTCTTTGGCAATCGATTTATTCATTATCCAGAATCTGCATGCAATCATGCAAGGATTTGTTCACAATTGGAATCATCCTGCTGATGAGATACGCAGGCGATCGACGGAATGTTCATTGATCATCATCATTTATCATCACTTTTACGCGTCAGGATTGAAACAGATTCCGTTCTAAACCGGCTGAAAAAACAGGAGAGGCCGCCTGGCTGGCATGACTGTCAAAATCATTATTTTTTGTGATGGTCAAAATGCATGTTCGTCTGTTTTCAAGAATGATTTCAGGGTTGGGTAGTGGAAGTTCGGTGCGGGTTTGACTAATCTGTTTCTAATTCAGAATTTTCGAACTTCATCAGCTTCGAGAGTTCAGCCCTCATTCATTCGGAATGGATCAATCAACGACAGGCCGGCGGCGGGTTCGGCTTTGTGTCATTTGCAGTGGAGCTAATCAATGGGTGCGTTATCCGGACATCCACGCGGACTTTACATGCTCTTTTTCGCCGAAATGTGGGAACGTTTTTCCTACTATGGCATGCGGGCCCTGCTTGTGCTTTACATGACCCAGGGCTTCCTCAAATTTCCGGATAAAAACGCATTCGCGGTTTATGGGGCTTACACAAGTCTGGTTTATGCTTCTCCGATTATCGGTGGTCTTCTGGCTGACCAGATTCTGGGATACAGGCGGGCGATCATTCTGGGTGGAACGCTGATGGCCGCTGGCCACCTGCTGATGACCCAGGAAAATTCTTATCTGTTTTTCACAGCGCTGGCACTGATCATTTGCGGTAATGGTTTCTTCAAGCCGAATATTTCTTCGCTGGTCGGCAAGCTTTATGGCGATGGCGACCCCAAGCGGGATGCCGGCTTCACGATCTTTTATATGGGAATTAACCTGGGCGCAGGCCTGGCCCCGATTCTCTGCGGTATTGCCGCCGATTATTTTGGAAAGACAACCGTGGTGGACGGTAAGGAGGTCATAGAGAAAGCATTTCACTATGGCTTTGGGCTTGCCACCATTGGCATGATCATGGGGCTGATCGTTTTCACGCTTGGTCAGAACGTGCTTGGTGATAAAGGGCTGCCGCCAAACCGTGAAAAACTGGCCAAGTGGGGGATTCCGATTTATGTCAGCAGTATCGTAATTGCTCCTATGATTGCCTTGCTCCTGCAATACGGCAGCTTTGTGGGTTATCTGCTTATTGGGTTTGGGATCCTGACACTGAGTTCGCTGATTGCCCTGGCTTTGAAGGAAGAAAAGGTTCCCCGGCAGCGAATGTTCCTGATTTTCATTCTCATGTTTTTCCACATGATTTTCTGGGCCTTTTTTGAACAGGCCGGTAGTTCGCTCACTCTGTTTGCCGAGCGTAACGTGAACCGTTCGATTCTGGGCAGAGAAATACCGACTGCCACCCTGCAAGCCGTCAACCCTGTGTTCATCTGGGTGTTCGGGCCGCTTCTGGCAAGCCTCTGGGTATCGCTGGCCAATAAAAAGAAAGATCCGGCCGCCCCGTTCAAATTTGGCCTTGGCATTTTTCAACTCGGCCTTGGCTTCGGCGTGATCTGGCTGAGCACGCTTCTGGCCGACAGTTCTGGCAAAACAATGCTTCCATTTCTGATACTTGGCTATCTTGGGCATACCACGGGCGAGTTGTGCATTTCGCCGGTTGGCCTTTCGACAGTTACCAAAATGGCCCCGGTGCGAATTGTGGGGCTGATGATGGGGGCCTGGTTCCTTTCGAACGCTTTTGCGAATTATCTCGCCGGGATGATCGCTGCCCTGACAGGCGTTGAAGAAGGTGGCGGCAAATCAGCCGAAGCGGCAAGTGCCGTGGAATCACTGGCCGTGTATGGCGATGTGTTCGGAAAAATTGCGGTCTCGGCTTTTGTTGTAGCCCTGCTCTGCCTGATTATGGCACCCTTCCTGACCAAAATGATGCATCTTGACAAGCTGGCCAGAGACCCAAATGAACACCTTACGGATGTTCATGAAGAACTGGCCTGATTACCAATTGAATGGCTTTAATGGCCCGGGTCTTGTTGTCACAAAAACAAGAAGGCTGCATGGCCCGGGGTGGGGCTCGACAAAATACGACAGAATCGTCATGATTTGATGCAGGTAAATCGTGCAAGAAGCTGGGAAAGCAAAATGATGAGACGCAATTGGTTGAGTCTGATAATCACGGGTCTGGGGCTTTTGGCAATGGAAACGAAAGCGGAAGCCCAGGTGGGCAACAGGCGAATGACAGTGGAAGACCTGCTTGCCGTTAAGAGCGTGAGCGGGGTTAAACTTTCACCTGATGGGCGTTTGGCGGTTTATTCCGTTTCGGCACCGAACCGCGAGACAGGCAAATCCAATAGCGATCTCTGGGTGGCGATTGTCAACCGCGAAGGCATGCCCCGGCAGCTGACCACTTCAACCTCAAGCGATACAGAGCCGGTATGGCTGCCTGATAATCGGTCAGTTGTGTTTCTTTCCAACCGATCTGGATCAATGCAGCTCTGGAAGATTGCGATTGATGGCGGCGAAGCCCAGCAGATCAGCAAATTGCCCGTGGATGTTGCTGGCGGGCCGGTTATTTCTCCCGATGGCAAGCTTGCGGCTGTGGCTGTGCGGGTTTATCCCGGAAAAAATCTTCAGGAGACAGCCGATGAAGATAAAAAACGTGAAGCAGCCAAAAGCAAGGTCAAAACCTTCGACAGCTTGATGATTCGCCACTGGGACACTTACGACGATGGCAAGCGGTCGCACGTTTTTGTGGTTAATCTTGAAACTGGCGACGCCAGAGACCTTTCGCCAGCCCTGACATCAAACGCACCGCCGGGCCCTTTCGGTGGTTCAAGCGATTACACCTTCAGCCCCGACTCAAAATCAGTTGTGTTTACGGCAGAACCACTTAAAGATCATGCCTGGAGCACAAATAACGATTTGTGGCAGGTTTCTGTCAATGGTGGTGAGCCGAAGAACCTGACAGCGTCAAACCCGGGTGCCGATGGTCAGCCGGCATTTTCGCCTGATGGCCGGCATCTGGCTTATCTCAGGCAGGTCAGGGCGAAGTTTGAGGCTGATCAGAATGTATTGACCGTTCTGGACCTGGCCAGTGGCAAAGTGACCGAACTGACGCGATCAGTTGACCGCCCTGTGCATGATTTCAGTTGGGTGGGCGATGGTTCAGGCCTGCTGGCATCAATTGAAAACATGGGTAATCAGGATATTTACCTGGTTGACCCGACAGGCAAAAAATCGCCTGAGGCCGTGACAGGCGGCAAAGGTGTTCACAGTGTGCCGCAGCAAGTGAATAAAAACGGCTTGATTGCCTACTTGCGAACTGATATCGTGGCCCCCAACGAGATATTTTATATGCGTCGGGCGGGTGATGGTTCAACGACCACCAAACGGCTTTCAAGCCATAATGATGAACTCGTTGCCCAGCTTGATCTTTCTCCGGCAGAACCATTTTCTTTCAAGGGTGCCGATGAAACACCGGTGCATGGCTGGATCACCAAACCGCCAGGCTTTGACCCGTCGAAAAAATATCCCGTGCTTTTCCTGATTCACGGTGGTCCACAATCAGCTTGGATGAATGTCTGGCATGCCCGCTGGAACGCCACACTGTTTGCCTCGCCAGGTTATGTCGTGGTTGCAGTTAACCCACGTGGATCAACAGGTACCATGCTCATCAGGTGGTCGTCATCCTCGACCGGGCGGCCATCGAACTCGAGAATCACGTCGTCCGGGCGAACGCCTGCGCGATCGGCCGGAGCGCCGTGGGTGATCGTCTCCACCCGCGCGCCGACCGGCCGTACCATCCCGATGCGATCCGCCTCGTGCTGGTCGAACCTCTTGTCGAGGGCCACGCCGAG
>JBJTRR010001039.1:0-2408 GCA_046076185.1 bacterium
TTTTAGCCGCCGTGGTCGGCCTTGGCTGGGCCCTTCGCAAATTTGTGCTTCGGCCCCTGCTCATCAGTTTTAACGATCTCTCGCTCGCCCTTCGCATTGAAGAACGATGGCCCGGCCTGCAGGACAGGCTCGCCTCGGCGATTGAATTTCTGGAAATGCCGAAATCAGCCGTTTCGGCTGATAATGCCTCTCCCGAACTTCGCCAGCATGTGATCAACCAGGCCTTTGCCGAAGTCCAGTCGATCAATTTCGCTGAGGCGATCGACCCCAAACCGGCCCGCGAAAGCCTGAAATATCTCGGCATCGCTCTTGGCCTGGCGCTTTTCAGCGTTGTTCTGGGGCCACAGTCGGCACGCATTGCCATGGCCCGGTTTTTCAATCCGCTTTCTGGCCCGGAATGGCCCAAGGCAACCCAGTTTGTCTGGCTGGAAGCCCCGGCCAAGGTTGCCATTGGCGAACCCTGGTCGCTGGTCGTTAAGGTGGAAGACGGCTACAAGGTTCCCTCATCCGCCGTGGCGGAATTCACTTTTGCTGACGGCGAAAAAGCCGAAGAGCCCCTGCGTATTCTTGACAGCGGCGAATTCCGGGGCCGCATCGAGTCAGTCACCCAGTCGTTCCGCGTTCGGGTTCGCGGCGGCGATGACCTGACCGACCAGAAATCGATCGAAGCCGTCACTCCGCCTCGACTTGGCGACCTTGTCATTGAAGTTCAGCCACCAGCCTACACCGGCCTGCCCAAGGCCACTCTGGCCCCCGGCTCGGCCCAGGTTCGTGCCGTTGAGGGCAGCGTGGTCAGCGTAGCCTCGAAGGCCACGAAAGTTCTTTCAGCCGCAACACTTAAATTCACTGACACCGGCCAGAAACCGCCCCAGATTGTGCTTGATGCCGCCCTTCGCCAGCTCTCCGTTTCGTGGGTGGCCATCGGCGCCACGGGCGTAGCGTTCGATCTGACTGACAGCGAAGGCTTTACATCAAAAGATCAGGGTCGGCTTGATCAGCAGGTCATTGTTGACACGGCACCCCGCGTGGTGCTGGAAGACCCGGCGGCCGACCGCGAGATCACACCTCAGGCCGTGGTCCCAATCCGGCTTGATCTGGAAGACGACTTCGGCCTGGCCAAGGTTGAGCTAAAGTACGTCGTTTCCGTGAGTTCCGGCGAAGCTGCCGCCCCCGTCACCCGCACACTCTGGGCAGCGGCAGCCGGCCAGCCTCTGATGAAAAAACAGAAGTTGGAAGAAAAGTGGGACATGACCCCGATGGGTCTTTCGCCCGGCAGCATGATCACCTTGACGGTTGAAGCGACCGACCTGAAGACGCCCAATGGCCCGAATGTGGGCAAGAGCCGGGAAATCAGGCTTCGGGTGATCACGCCGCAGGAAGCCGCCCGCCAACTGGAAGACCAGCGTCGTGAAATTCGCGAAGAGACCGAGCGCGTGCTGGCCATGCAGAAGCAGGCCAACCGGCCGGTTGACGATGCCAAGCGAACCATGGCCCAAACCGGCGGCGAGTTGAACGAGCCTGGCAAGCAGGAACTGCAGAACGCCGAGCAGATTCAGCGGCAGGTGGGCGACCGGATCAACAACCCGGCCGACGGGCTTGGCCAGCGAGGGGAACGCTTCATGAACGACATGCAGAACCTGAAGCTGCAGAACCCGGAAGCGGCCGAGCAGATGAAGGCCCTGCAAAATTCGCTGGCCCAGCTTCAGCGGGGGCCTGTGCCCCAAGCCGAACAGGCCCTGAACCGTGCCAACCGTGCCCTTGATAACCGCGCCGGTGCCCAGCAAAACCAGAATAATCAGCCGGGTGCCCAGCAGAATCAGCCGAACCAGCCGAACCAGCCGGGCAGTCAGTCGCAGCAGGCCATGAACCCTCAGGAAAATCAGCCGGGTGCCCAGGCCCAAGCCAACAATCAGCCACAGGGCCAGAACGAGCAGGGCAAGAGTCAGCAAGGCCAGCAAACGGCACAGTCCAAGTCTGGCCAGAACGAACAGGGCAACAGCCAGCAAGGCCAGCAAACGGCACAGTCAAAGTCTGGCCAGAACGAACAGGGCAAGAGTCAGCAAGGCCAGCAGACGGCCCAGTCCAAATCAGGTCAGAACGAGCAGGGCAAGAGCCAGCAAGGCCAGCAAACGGCCCAGTCCAAGTCTGGTCAAAACGAGCAGGGCAAGAGCCAGCAGGGCCAGCAAACGGCCCAGTCCAAGTCTGGTCAGAACGAGCAGGGCAAGAGTCAGCAAGGCCAGCAGACGGCCCAGTCCAAATCTGGTCAGAACGAGCAGGGCAAGAGCCAGCAAGGCCAGCAGACGGCCCAGTCCAAATCTGGTCAGAACGAGCAGGGCAAAAGCCAGCAGGGCCAAAATCAGCAGGGCCAGAATCAGCAAGCACAGAATCAGCAGCAGGGTGATACAGGG
>JBJTRR010001040.1:0-4696 GCA_046076185.1 bacterium
CGCCGCGATCGCCCGGCAGATACGACCCCCAGCCCAGTTTTTCAGCCAGGTTGCGATAAAAATCGCTTTGTGGTGTGCGCGCAACCGGCAGGCAGTAAGCCCCCTGCACAATTTCTACGATATCTGTCGGATGAATCGCAATGTCGCCCTGGCCATCAATCACCAGCACGGTTGGCATGTCGGGGCCAGTGATCGAAAGACGGTAATTCTTGCCCACCTGGTCAACCAGCGGGCGCTGTGTCAGTGTGTGTGGCGCAAGGGGCGTAATGACAAGCATCTGAGCTTCCGGGCAGAGAATCGGGCCGCCTGCGGAAAGGTTGTGGGCTGTTGATCCGGCCGCTGTGGCCACAATCAAACCATCAGCCCGATAGCGGGCAGCCGGCCGATCATTGATAAAGAGATCGATATCAATCAGCTTGAATGGCGGGCTGGCCCGAAAAACGACATCATTCAGTGCATGAAAAACAAGGCCGGGTGCCTTGCTTCCATCGCGATAAAGCCGACATTCCAGAGTGACCAGATGATCAACCGTAAACTTTTTCTCTACAAGATCTTCCACCAGGTTCGGGATGCGTTCGGGCGATATTTCCGTTAAAAACCCGAGCCGCCCGACATTCACGCCCAGAATCGGCACCGGGGTGATGTTCATTCGGCGAGCCACACGCAGAACGGTGCCATCGCCGCCCAGAACGATCGCCAGATCGGCAATCAGGCCTGATAAATCGGATTCGGAGCTGAAGTCTTCGTGAACCAGCAGCAGGCCCGGCTTTTTTTGAATCAGCTGCCTGAGCTGACCGGCCACTTCATGCACACTTTCGCGGCCACCATGCCCCAGCAAGGCAATTTTTAACTGGTCAGTGGTTGATGCGGAGTCAGGCGAGCAACCCAATTTCGTCATGCCCATGTAATAAAAAGCCTATTTTCAGCGAGCGTGCTGCACAACGCTGACATGGCCATTGAGCGGGGCCGTCTCAACCAGGTCGGCACCTGTGGTCAGGCCACTCTTGCGGGCCAGTTTCAGGGCCGACTGATAAATGCCTTCTTCATCAAGCCCCACTTCGGCAAGCTGTTCGTTGCGTTCGGCATGGAGAATGAATCGGTCGGGCAGGCCCAGCCTGCGTAAATGCGATGTGCCCAGACCGGCGTCATTCGCCGCTTCCAGCACCGCCGAGCCAAAGCCGCCCATCAGGCAGCCTTCTTCAATTGTCAGAACAAACGAGGCTTCTTCAACGGCTTTCAAAATCGTACGAGTGTCAAGCGGCTTGGCAAAGCGTGCATTAATCACGCCCACCCGCAGGCCATGCTCTTTTCGAAGCCTGTTGGCCACCCGAACGGCGGCCGGAAGCTGAGCCCCGAACACCACAAACATGCCGTCGGTTTCCCAGTCAATCACTTCAGCCTGGCCCACTTCCATCGGCTGTGGGTCGCGCGGAACACATTCCACATTCGTCTTGGGGTAACGAATTGATGTCGGGCTTTCATGCCCCAAGGCAAAATCAAGCATCGGCCGCACGTCAAGTTCATCGCCGGGCGCCATCACCACCATGTTCGGCAGCATGCGCATATAGGCAATGTCGTAAGTGCCGTGGTGGGTTGGGCCGTCGGCACCCACCACGCCGGCCCGGTCAAGCGTGAAAAGCACCGGCAGATTCTGGAGAGAAACTTCCTGAAAAATGTTGTCGTAGCCACGCTGAAGGAACGTGCTGTAAATGTCAACCACGGGGCGGGCGCCGGCCTTGGCCATGCCGCCGGCAAATGCCACGGCGTGGCTCTCGCAAATACCGGTGTCAAAAAACTGTTCCGGGAAGCTTTCGCGAATCTTCTGCAGCTTGTTGCCTTCGCACATGGCTGCGGTGATCACGGCCACAGACTTGTTCGTCGTCATGATTTCAAAGAGCGAGCTGCTCATTAGGTCGGTATAGGCCTTGCTTGATGCCGACTTGATCGGCACCACGCCGCCACACTCCTGCAACTTGAACGGCGAAGGGGCGTGATACTTCACGGGTTCGGCCGCAGCCGGCTCAAAGCCATGGCCTTTTTCGGTCAGCACATGCAGAAGCACGGGCCCGTCAAGCTGCTTTACCTTTTCAATGTAGTGGCGAAGCGTTTTCAGGTCGTGGCCGTCAATCGGCCCGAGATAGGTAAAGCCCATCTCTTCAAACAGCATGCCCACACCCATAATGCCACCCTTGATGGCATCTTTCACGTTTCGCACCCAGTTAGCCGCTTCATCGCCCACCAGCGGGATATTCGGCAGGAAATTGCGAACTCGCTTGTTCAGGTCGTTATAGGCCGACGTCATTCGAACGCGGTCAAGGTAAGCGGCCAGGCCGCCGACTCTCGGGCAGATCGACATCTTGTTGTCGTTCAGGACAAGCAGAAATTTCTTCTTCAGCCCGGCCGCGTTGTTCATCGCCTCATAAACCATGCCGCAGGGCAGGGCACCATCGCCGCACACCGCCACTGAGTAGCGATCCTGCTGGCCAATCAGGTCGTCGCCCGCCTTCAGGCCGAGAGCTGTTGATGCAGCGGCACCGGCATGACCGGTCATGAAGAGATCAAAAATGCTCTCTTCCGGGTTCGGATAGCCCATCAGGCCACCCTTGGTGCGAATGGTGGGCAGTTCGGCCGCCCGACCGGTGATCAGCTTGTGTGGATAAATCTGGTGACCAGTGTCCCAGATGATCCGGTCGTGGCTGAAATCAAAGCCCATGTGCAGGGCCAGGCAAAGCTCGACCACGCCAAGGTTGCTGGCAAAATGCGCAGGGCGGTTGCCGACTACGCGTATCAGCTCATGGCGCATTTCACCGGCAAGCTGCTCGAGTTCCTTCTCGGAGAGATCCTTCAGGTCGGAAGGCCCGGTGATCTGCGGTAGAATGGCGGTGGCCATGCTCAATGATCCCTTTCCACAATCTGATGTGCCAGGGCACGAAGACAATCGGCCCGGCAATCAAATATATTTAATGCAGCAACTGCCTGTTCGGCTAGCCCCCGGGCATAGTCGCGACTGGCGTCAATTCCCTTAAGACCCGGATAAGTCCACTTGCCAAGGCCAGAATCCTTACCCACCCGCTTGCCCATCAGGGCTTCGTCGCCAGTGGCGTCAAGCACGTCATCAACCACCTGAAACGCAAGACCCACCGCCCAGCCATATTCTTCAAGTGCCGCCTTCTGCTCAGGGCTGGCACCGGCCACCGTGGCACCAAGCTGCAGGGCTGCACACAACAGGGCCCCCGTCTTGCGCCGGTGAATCAGTTCCAGCTCGGGCAGGTTGGCGTCTGTGCGATCTTCCGCCTCAAGGTCGGCCATCTGTCCGGCCACCATGCCTTCCGGGCCAGCGGCCCGGGCCAGCAGGCGTATGCACACTGGCACCACTTCCACCGGTTTCTGGTCGCGGGCGACTACTTCAAAGGCCAGTGTCAGAAGGCCATCACCGGCCAGAATGGCCGTGGCTTCATCAAACGCCTTGTGGCAGGTGGGCATGCCCCGCCGAAGGTCGTCGTCGTCCATCGCCGGAAGGTCGTCGTGAATAAGAGAATACGTATGAATCATCTCAAGCGCGGCACCCACCGGCAATGCCGCCTTCGCATCGGCCCCGCAGGCCTGGGCCGACCACATGGCCAGTATCGGCCGAAGCCTTTTGCCGCCCGCCATCAGGCTGTATTTCATCGCTTCTGTTAGCCGCGAGGGGCACAGCCCGCCCGGCTCAAGCCGCTTGGAGAGTCGCTCAAGTTCGGCTTCAACCGCCAGCCGCGATTCTTTCAAAAGCACTTTCAGGTCCACCCTGACCTCGGCTTTCAATCTTTGAGCCGGCTCGTTGCGTTGCAAAAATCCTGACATTCAGGCTGTGCCATTCCCGCCTGCCTGTCGCAGACAGCCTTACCTGAACCGGTCAACTCTGCCGGTATTGTCGCAAGACCGCTCGATAAAGTCCACGCCAAGCACGCTATCATTGACATTTTCTATCGTTAAATCTTTCCAGAATTAACATGTGCCGGTTAAAACGGTTCTGACGACCGTGCGGAATTTTTTTTCTGCCCGAGCATGGAATCAGGGGTTTCCACATCAAGCTGGATGGGCTGGGTCTGCACCCGGCCTTCGCTGTCAATCGAGCTGAGCTTTTCGACTCTCGCCTGGGCCTGTGTCAAAATCTGTCGGCAATTCTGCACCATGGCAATGCCGTTCTGATAAGCGCCCAGGGCATCGTCAAGGCTGATCTGCCCTGATTCCAGCCGGTGCACGCAGTCAACCAGTTTTTGATACTGGGCTTCAAAATCAAGCTTTTTCGGCAGTTCGCTCTCTGGCCCGTTCTGGCTGCTCATCAGTGCATTTCCCGTTTTGGAAATCAGCTTTGAAGCATTCTTCTGAATTCAACTTCAACTTAACCCAGTTATAGCAACCCTGACAGATAATTTACATTCCTGACCCGGCAAAACCCGCACTTTTTCTGAATTCCTGAAAGATCTGCGACCTGGCCCGGGCCGGTTCATCAAGCCGCCAGGGGCCGCGCTTGCGGTCAAATTCTTCAAGCCTTTTCCGGTCTCGCCGGTTGATGGCCGAAACCACCCTGGCCACCGTCTCGGGCTCGCAGTCGGCCAGGGCCAGGGCCCACATTTCGGCCAGACCCATGTCAAAGCTGGCCTGAATCACCCGGGCAGGCCAGTGTGTCGGGTCAGAAGGCGGTTCGGGCAAGACT
>JBJTRR010001041.1:0-4732 GCA_046076185.1 bacterium
GGGGGCGAGCCGATCCACGAACTGATCTGAGCCCTGTTTATCAATCTTGCCGGGCCAGGCCTGCTCCCGGCAATTTTTCCTTCCTTGCATAACACATTGCCCAGTAATTATTTATTACCATATGCCAGTAATTTTCTCTGCATTTTTTTGAAATTTACCCAATAATTCATACGCTCTTACGAATAAACTAAAGTGCTGCAAGTGCGTCTCGAATCAAAACAGGAATATTCATCTCAAATGCTTACAGTTGAACGACTTTCGAAGATTTATCCAGGGCAGCCGCCGGTTTCGGCTCTGTCAGACCTGACACTTGAAATTGGCGAGGGCATGTTTGGGCTGCTGGGGCCTAACGGAGCAGGCAAATCAACCCTCATGAAGATTCTGGCCGGGCTTCTTGAACCGACCAGTGGCCGGGTCATGCTCGACGACCTTGATCTTTCTCTTGCTGATCATCGCGCCCGCCACTACGAACGTCTTGGCTATCTGCCGCAGGATTTTGGCTTCCATGGTCATCTCACCGGCGAACGCATGCTCACCTTTCTGCTGGAACTCAAGGGCATCAGCGGCCCGCGTGGCCGCAGGGCGCTTGTGTCCGAGCTTCTTGAACGCGTTAATCTTGGCCATGCCGCCCGCAAGCGTGTGCGTGAATATTCCGGCGGCATGCGGCAACGGCTCGGCATTGCGCAGGCTCTGGCGGGCAACCCCCGGCTGGTGATCGTTGACGAGCCCACCGCCGGCCTCGACCCTGAAGAAAGGCTGCGGTTTTATCGACTACTGTCAGAACTGGCCGCTGGCCGGATTATTCTCCTTTCCACCCACATTGTTGAAGATGTTGCCACGCTGTGCCCGCGCTTTGCCGTCATTCGCAAGGGCCGCCTTGTTGCCCTCACCACGCCGCGAGCCGCCCGCGAATCCCTTGCCGGCAAGATGTTTGAAGGCGTGGTTGACCACCACCGCCTCGATGAAATTCGTGCCAGCCATCATGTCACCCAGGCCATGATTTTCGAAGGCCGCAATAAGGTCCGCATCCATCTCGAATCAGGCGATGCGCCGGCTGAATTCGAGCCAGTTCCGCCTACCCTTGAAGACGCTTATTTCATTTCCATGAAAATGCAACCGGCCGATATGACAATCGGAGGTGCCCTGTGACGACTTCCGTCCGACGCACCCTTGCCATCGCCCGCTACGACTTCCTCTACCCTCAGTCGCGGGCCTTGCTCATCACATGGGCCATTATCACCATCATTCTCGGCTGGGCCACTTCCATCGGTGCCGTGCAGGTTCAGTCGGGCTCAAGCGGCATCGGCGGCGTAAAGGCACACCTCACCAGTGAATTCGCCCAGGCCCTGCAAAGCGCAGTGCTGGCCATCCTGATTGACGGCTTCTTTTTCTCAATTCTCGCCGGCATGAGTGTGCCACGCGACCACGAAGCCCGTGTGCTTGATATCGAACGATCCACCGGCCTGACAAGTTTCTCCTACGTCTGTGGAAAATACCTTGGTGCAGCCCTCTGGCTGTTCGTCATGCTTTTCCTTCAGATTCTCTCGCGAATTGTATTTAACCACATCATCCCCAATGCTGATATGGTTGAATCTCGCGGCCAGTTTCATTTGGTCAGCTACTTCCGGCCCATGCTGCTGCTGGTGCTTCCGGGCCTGATCTTCACGGCTTCCGTTTCGTTTTATCTCGGCACCCGGTTTCGTAATTCGGTCATTGTATTTCTTTCACCAATGGCCATGATTCTGACTTACAGCTTCCTCTTCTCGGAAACACTGCTGAACAAGCTGCCCGAAAAAACCCGCAATATCATTCGCCTGGCAGACCCCAGCGGCACAGAATGGCTAAGCCAGAAATATCTCAGAGACGACCGCGGCGCAGCCTTTTATAATAATTCGCCCATAGAATATGATGCGGCCTATCTGCTCAGCCGATTTCTGCTGATTGCATTATCGCTCGGCCTTGTCCTGCTGGCTTCTCGCAGCTCGCTGGTTGAAGTGCCGGCGATCAGGCTTCGCCGTCGCCGCAAAATACAATTGGCCGAGTCTTCCATTGCTGACACTCCCAATACAGCCAGGCCCGTTGCCATTGACCTGCAAAGCCTTGGCATGCAATTTCGCCGCCCCTCATGGCCTGCCACTGTTTTTTGTATTGCCCGGGTCGAATCGCGTAATATTCTTTCAGGCCCGGGGCTTTGGCTCTTCGCCGTGATTATTGCAATCACCGCATCAATCACTGCCGTGCTTGAGCCCGGCCCGCTAGATACAACCATTCTCGTCACATCAGGCAATTTCGCCGCAAGGTCGTTTTCGTTCGTCACCCTTTGCACGGTGCTGCTGTCTCTCTTCTTCGGCACTGATGCCATGCAGCGAGAGCGTGCCACCCGCACCGAGCCGCTTCTCTTCAGTTCACCCATCGCCACATCGGCTTGGCTTTGCGGCAAGGCACTGGCCTGTGCATTTGCAGGCTTTGCAGTGGTTGCCGCCACACTGGCCGGCATGGTCGTCGCCATGCTCTGGCAGCGTGAAGTCTTCCCTGAAGTCTGGCCACTTCTCTGCATCTGGGGTCTTCTGCTTGTGCCCACCTTTTTCTTCTGGTCGGGCTTCATCTCGCTTGTTCGTGCAATCACTCCAAACCGGCCAGCCGGAATTGCAATCGGGATTTTCTTCCTGGTATTGAATTTCTGGGCCAATATACGCGGATATAACAACTGGGCCGTGAATTGGTCGCTCATCGGCTCCACTGTCGTCTGGAGTGATATTTCCCAGTTTGAAATGCAACGCACAGCCCTTATTGCCAATCGAGTGATCACCATTCTTGCCGGCATCTTTCTTTTGACACTTGGCAGCACCGTGCTCAAACGCGTTGAGCCTGATCTCGTCATCTCACGTTCTCGCCGACGATTTGGTTCCCTTGTGAAACGCTTCGCACCGGCAATTCTCGCCGCCATTCCCTGCCTGGTTCTCGGTTTCTGGATATACGGCCAGGTGCGAAAAGGGCCGCAGGGCTCGGTGAATCGCAAGCTTGACCGCGACTACTGGAAGCGCAATGTCGCCACATTCTTTGAAATGAAATCGCCGACGATTGATGAAACCATCCTCGACATTGAAATTCAACCCGAATCAAGTGCCTTCAGCGCCAAAGGTTCCTATCTCATTCGCAACCATTTTGACAAGCCGATTCGTGAAATTCCTGTCACCATCGGCAGACACATTCAGAATGTTTCGTGGATGATCGACGAAAAGCCATTTCAGCCCGAAGACAGGTCGGGCCTGCTCATCATGAAAAAGCTGGATAAAACTGACTTGAAACCGGGCGAATCCATAAAACTTTCATTTCAGTATAACGGCCATTATCCCGGCGGAATGTCAAAATCAAGCGTTGGTGCCATGGAGTTTATTCTGCCTTCGGGCGTTGTTCTCACCAGCTTCAGCCAAAGTTTTCTACCCAAACTCGGGTTTGAAGGCACTCGCGGGTTACCGCCTGAAATGCAACCCGAAGGTAAAACCTATCCCGATGATTATTACAGAGAAAAAGTTGATCCAGCATTCGGCGATGGCTCGAAAATGAAAACGCACATTGCCATCACCGTTCCGGCCGACTTCCGAGCCAACAGTGTCGGCGTGCTTGAAAGCGTCACAGATAACGCCAACGGCACACGAAAGTTTGTCTGGAAAAGCGATCACCCGGTTTCATTTTTCAATATCGTGGCCGGCCGCTGGGTTGAAGCCAAAGCCGATGGCGTGTCGATTTATCACGATGCACGCCATGGGCGAAACGTGCCTGAAATGCTGCAGGCGCTGGAAGCCTCGAGAAAATATTTTTCCAGGTGGTTTGGTGAATTCCCCTGGAAGGAATTGAAACTGAGTGAATTTCCTGGCATGGCCGACTATGCCCAGGGTTTCCCGACAAATATCACTTTCAGCGAGTCGATTGGATTTAAAACCCTTTCTCGCCCTGATTCAAATGTTGCATTTTATGTCACATCGCACGAAGCCGCACACCAGTGGTGGGGCAACCTGCTTGTGCCTGGCAATGGGCCAGGCGGCAATATTTTGAGCGAATCGCTGGCAAACTATTCTGCAATCATTTTGATGGACGAAGTGAAAGGGCTTGAATCACGCATCGGCCTGACTCGGCAAATCGAGTCGAGTTATATTTTGGAGCGGCAGGGCGATGATGAGCGGCCACTGACAAAAATCGATGGCCAGCGGGCAACCGATCAATCCATCACATATGACCGCGGCGGAATGGTCTTCTGGATGCTCTCAAGCCTATTGGGAAGAGATACTTTCAACAAAGGTCTGGCTGAATTTATCAGAAAATATCCAGCCGGATCAGCCGACGCACCACTGGTCGAAGACCTGATTGAAACTGTTCGTGAATTTGCACCCGATAAAATGCAATACGATCAATTTGTCGAGCAGTGGATCAAAGGCACGGCACTGCCAAATTTCTTTCTTGAAGAGACGTCCAAAACCACCCAGCCTGACAAGACATGGCTGGTGAAGGGCACTTTACGCAACGACGAAACCGGCGATTGCGAGATTGAGATTGCAGCATACAGAGGCAAGCGGTTCATTAAGCCCGGCAGCAAGCCCGATGACTCGCAAAAATACGAAGAAGTTCGTACAAAGGTTAAAATTCCATCGGGTGGCCAGGTCGAGTTTCAATTAAACTGCCCCTTTGAACCTGAAAATGTGGTGGTTGACCCAGACTTCAGGCAATTGATGCG
>JBJTRR010001042.1:0-1156 GCA_046076185.1 bacterium
ATGTAGTTGGTTGTCCGGTTTAGATTATTGGCAATAGAAGCCGTTCCAGTGGCAACAACATTGCCATTTTTATAAAGAGTGGTTGATCCATCTGGCTTTTGCACGACTGAGAAATATTGCCACTTATTCAGTTCAACCACGCCACTGTTTGAATAAACATATGATGAAGTGGAACCCCTCCAGACCTCAAATCCCAGTTGATCGCCTGATTGGCACAGATTAATCCGATCTGTGCCGCTGTTACCAAATTCAAATAGAGATTTCCAGCCGGAGGTTGATATCGGGTAAACCCGAAGCCCCGTGCTAAGGCCCTGAGTGAAATCATTAAATCCATAAGATGGTAACTGAATTCGCCCATTGTTTGTTCCATCCAGCGATACAGCATTAATATAGGGTGTCGGATTACTTAACGTGTTTGTCAGAGTCGGCTGATTGATCTGTTCGTTAATTGAGATGTTATCGACAAATGCCGTTGAGTCGCCCGTATTGATTGTCCCGCGGAAGGTAAGCGTATGATTGCCGGCTGCAGCCGTGAATGCAGATGTCGTGTAACTGACATACGACGAACCTGTCGGAGTGAAAACACCCAGCGACTGGCCATCCATGATGACTTCAACAGGGTTCTTCACCGTGTCTGTAGAGCGTTCGGCCAAAGCAAAAGTAATGGCGTATTTTTTACCTGGCGTCATTGTGACAGCCGAAGTTGTGATACAACCCTGGTTTTGCAGAAATGCCGCCTGTGTGCCCTGTGGCGCATTCTGAATCGAATTGGTGAAACCGCCTGAGTTACTGGTGATCCCAGCCCCATTGGCGAAGGTCCAGGTTGATGTGGCAACGCCGTAATGGTAACCAGACAATGTGTATGAAGCCACAAGCCCGGATTCATTACCAGCCAGTTGATTGACCTTGGCTGCTGCAACTTCGGATGCAGTAATTGCTCGATTCCAGATATTGAAATTGTTCATGGACCCAGAAAACAATGCATCGCCAGACCAAGCACTCTTACCAATGTAACAGTTACTGCGGGTAATGTTGCTTGGTGTCTGCACGTTGCCCGTTGCAATCGCTGTCCCATCTTTATAAATCGTGGTGCTGCCATTAGCCTGTTGTGAAACAGAAATATATTGCCATGTATTAAGTGTTTATGCGTTTGTCG
>JBJTRR010001043.1:0-1055 GCA_046076185.1 bacterium
GCCGCCTTCAGCAACCGCCACAGCCATGGGCCCGGTTTTTTTTGTCTTCTTCAGGTTATCGCCCTGTTTTTTCAGGGCGGCAATGGCCACAAGTTCGGGCGGGCTCGTTTCCCAGCCGTTCTGTTTCTGGTCGGCTTCCAGCTTTTCAAGCTCGGTTTTGAGCTTGGCCGATTGGTCAGTCAGGGCTTTTTTGGTGGTCGCAGTGGCTTTAGCCAGTTTGGCTTCGACATCCGTCATTTCCGCTTTCAAAGCAACCAGCCGGGCGGCTTTGGGAATCTTCTTCTCGATAGATGCAATTTCGGCCTGAAGTTTCGCGACCTGTGCATCAATCTGGCGGTTAAAAGCGGCCTCGGCCCAGTTTAAAAGCGGCGTTTCCAGTATGTTGTTGCCCAGCCGGTCGTCAGCGATCAATGTGCCATCAACAATATGACTGCTGAAGAAAATGCCTGCCAGGCCATAGTAGTCGTCGACAGAAATGGGGTCAAATTTGTGGTCGTGGCATCGGGCACAGGCGAGAGTCAGGCCCATGAATTGCCGACCAATCAGATCAATCTGGCTGTCAACAATCTCGGCAACTGCGAAATCTCGACCCACCTGCTCCCACGAGGCCAGACTCAACATGCCAGTGGCAGTTATTCCATCCAAAGTAGCGCCCGTGTCATGCACGCGATCAGAGCTGGCGTTTTTGGAAGGTAAAAGGTCGCCGGCGAGCTGAAGCCGAAGAAATTCGTCGTAAGGCAAGTTTTCGTTGAAACTTCGGATAACCCAACTTTTGTATGCACCCGATTTGTCGATGCTGTCGGCATATCGCACACCGTCGAGCCAGTGGCTGCCCCACTGCACGCCAAATTCTTTGGAGGCCAGCAGCCGATCAACCTGTTTTTGGTAAGCATCCGCGGATTGATCGGCCAGAAATGCAGCTGTCTCCTCAGGTTTTGGTGGCAGGCCAGTTAAAACATAACTGATTCTGCGTAATAGAGTTACGCGATTGGCGGCTGAAGCCGGAGCGAGGTTGTTTTTCTCTAAACCGGCCAGAATGTAACGGTCGATGTCGG
>JBJTRR010001044.1:0-1928 GCA_046076185.1 bacterium
TTCCTGATCGGCATCTGGGGCGGCGAGAATCGCGAGTATGCAGCGATCAAGTTCCTGCTTTACACGCTGTTTGGTTCGGTTTTCATTCTCGTTGCCATTCTGATTCTTTATTTCTGGCCAGGTGATCATACGGCTATGGTCAGCCAGATGAATCCAAACACCCAGGGCATTGAACGCCTTGTCTACACCGCCCACACCTTTGACATTGTGAAACTGACACAGGCTGCTACGACAACTGATTTCTACGGCCGTTCTATTCAGACAGTCATTTTTGCCCTGTTCCTTGTCGGTTTCTGTGTGAAGCTGCCCAGCTTCCCGTTCCATACATGGTTGCCTGATGCCCACGTTCAGGCGCCCACTCCTATCTCGATGATTCTTGCCGGAATTCTGCTGAAGATCGGCGGATACGGCATGATTCGCATGGCCTGGCCTCTGGCACCCGGCGGGGCACAGGAACTTTCCTATTTTGTCGCTCTGGTCGCCGTGATCTCGATCCTCTACGGCGCATTTGCGGCCATGGCACAGACTGACTTCAAGAAGCTGGTTGCTTACAGCTCGGTCAGCCACATGGGTTACGTCACTCTGGGCATGGCTGCGATGAGCCTCGCAAACGAGCCACGAATCTATAGCTATGGCGTGAATGGTGCGATGTTTATGATGATCGCTCACGGCATCACATCCACCGGCATGTTCTTTCTTGTCGGTGTGATCTATGAGCGGGCCCATACGCGAGATCTCAGCAAATTTGGAGGTCTGTTCGCGACAATGCCGGTTTATGCCGGTGTTTCTTTCCTGATCTTCTTCGGTTCGATGGGGCTTCCCGGTCTTTGCGGATTTGTGGCTGAAGTCTTCGTCGTTCTGGCTGCGTTCAATTTCAATAAACTTCTTGGCGTGTTGGCTGCCGCTGCGGTGATTCTCACGGCCGGGTATGTGCTTTGGACATTGCAGCGGGTCTTCCTTGGCAAGCCTGCCGGTGCCGCTGATGATCATGGACACGGACACGGTCACGGGCATGGAGATGGTCACGGCCACGAAGACTCACACGGGCATGGCGGGTCTTATCCCGACCTGACCGAGCGTGAAGTGATCATTGCCATTCCTCTGGTTATTCTGACGGTTGCCCTTGGTGTTTTACCCAGCCCGTTTCTACTCTCGTGGATGGGGCCTTCGGTTGATGAAACGGTCAAAGCCGTTCTCACGGCCAAAACTGTTGTTGATGCCCAGAAGTCAACAGCCAGTCTGAATTTCCCAATCAACAACCCCACCCCGCTTGAAACCGCCAAGCGTTGATCGAAGCCAAAATGGCGTCCAATCTGGATCATTCGCAACAAGCCCCAGTGAAAATCTGGGGCTTGTCTGATTTACATCTCAATTATGCCACCCTGCCGAAAGACCTTGACTTCATTTCAGAAGCCAACGAACCGGCATGGCTTAAAAACTCTCGAAAAATCGCCAAGGCCTGGGGCCAGTGCGTCGCCTCCACCGATTTCGTGCTGATTTCTGGCGATCTCTCGTCGGCAATGAATCACGCTGGCGTTCAGCGAGACCTGGCATGGCTGACCAAACGGCCAGGGGCGGGAGTGCTGATCAGCCCTGGCAATCACGATTCCTGGTTCGGCAAGCTGACTGGCCTCAGTCGGATTGTCAGGCAAGGCCAGGTGCCAATTGACGGGAACGCGGTTGATATTGGCCCGGTGATTGTTGCCGGGGCTCGCTCGGTGCCAACGCCCGACGACCCCTCGCCCGGCCCGCCTAAAGCCGGCACACCTTCACGCAAGGCCTACGACAAGCTTTGCAAGTCGCTGGAAGAAGCGGCATCGCTCAGGGCAAAAGCCGATACAGCCAATCCGGTTGTCGTCCTCTGGCATCACCCACCGTTTGACCGGTGGGGCCGGCCCGACCCCGTCATCGAACTTATGGCCACGCAT
>JBJTRR010001045.1:0-6332 GCA_046076185.1 bacterium
AAATCTATCTTTTCAATTTCAAGACAAAGGCATCTGTCTCACACCCAACAAAAAAATGCGGAGAGGCCTGAAAGCCTGCTCCGCCCTGATGTTACACTGAGATCAAGCTGCCCGTCATTTTGGCACGGGCACAGGCTGAAGGGCCTTGGCCTCAGGCACAGGTTTTGAGCCATCGGGGTTGGTTGTCGGCGGGGCCGGACGCCCCGCTGGCGGAGCACCGGCACCTACGGGAGCCGTCTGCGAGCCTGAACCGTCGGTGCTGCGTGGAGCGATCGGAATCACTTCCTGGGCGTCGAACGGGTCAACCGATGAATCGGCCTCGGCCAATGGCAGATTTTCCAGGAACGGGGTGTCCTTGGGAAGTTCCGTACCAAGGCCCGCCTGAATGTAGGCCCGCTTGTATCGCTTCACAATCAGGCCCGTGTCCTTCTTGCTCAGCTCGTCGGTGTTGTAGTTTTTGTGGTTCTTCAGCAAGGCCTTCCAGATGTTCAGGCCATCCCGGAAGTCATTAACCGTCGTCTGGAAGTCGCCACGCCGATAGGCCCTGGTGCCTTCATAAAAGAGCCGGCGGGCATTCACGCCTTCCGACGTTGATTCGGCCCGGCAGCGGTCTGTCCAGTAAGGATAGTTCATCTGGGTGGCCCAGCGATCCGTCCAGTACTTTTTATTGTTGGCAAGAGCTTTGGCCTCAGCCGCCGAAACTTTGCGGTTAATCGTTCTTTGCCAGTATTCCGGCTTTTCCATCTCGTTGAAGATCGAATAATCTTCAGAATCGCCAATCCGAACCTCGGCAGTCAGCAAATCGCCATTTTCCATCGGAATCACGTTCGGCGTTTCATATTTGGAATCGCCAAACTTATTCCAGGCAATCAGTGCGTTGTTCCATTCCGCTGAAGCCAGTTCGCCGAAGGTCGCGGGCACGTCCTTCATCGACTCCTTCTCAAGGCTGATCGCATAGCGGGTCAGGGCATGCGGCGACATCGACCGGAAAGCCAGGTCGCCGGCACGGCCCTTGCGCTGGGTCGGTGCATCGACATACTCCACAGTGCTTTCAATAGCTGTATTAAGCCGGTTGGCACCACTGTCAACCAGCTCAACGGCCGACTCAAACCACCCGGCCGATACCTGGAAGTTGTCGTTCTGAACCGACTTGGACATCGGGTTGGTCTTGAAGTTCTCGTCGATATCGTCGCGGAACAGACGCCGCAGGATGATGGCTTCGTCAGCAAAGCCGACCTTGTGGTAGTAATACCAGGCCGTGTCCCACTGAAGGTCGGGCGAGCGGCGGTTCTTGGAAACACCGTCGCGCACGAAGTTGATGCCCTGCTTGATCCAGTCATACTTGTCTTCAGGGGCATCCCATTCCACAGAGACGTTGTAAGCCAGATTCCACGACTGATATGTCCACACCGCAAGAAAGTGCGGCTGAAGCTTGGTGATCAGGTCAACCGTCGTCTTCATGCGGTCCCATTCCTGGATCCGCTGAAGCTCAATCGCCCTCGTCCACAGCACGTTGGCCGCAATGCCGCGGGCCCCACCCAGCAGGGCCAGCTTAAGCATGAAGCTGCCGGTGTCCACATCGCCCAGTGTGGCTTCACCAAGGTCAAGCTTGTCCTTCTGGTTATTCAGAAGCTGGCGATAGGGATACATCACCCCGAAAAGCACAAGGATGATGATCCAGTAGCGTATCTTGCGACTTTCGAAAAGATTATTCACGCGGCCACCTCACGTTTCTTCAGGATAAAGAAGCCGGCTACGGAGAACGGCAGGGCATAGGAAACTGCCATAAGCAGATTGGATATGACCTTGGTGTTCGTCACGGCGAAACCATCAGCCACCGAGTTGGAAACATCAAGCGAAGCAAAATTCGGCACAACATAAACCAGACGCGACATGAACGGCATGACCAGCGAATCAAGAGTCTTTGCTGTAATCACCGCCACCGTCGGGGTCAGGTCTGACATCTGGTTGTCGTGCGAAAGCAAGCGGTAAAGCGATTCAAATGGCCCGCCACCGGTCTGTGCCGAAAGGGCAAATTCCTGCAGGTAGTTGAACGCAATCTGACCACCCACAAAAAACGCGATCGTGGTGAGAAGGGCCACTGGCCAGCTCAGGAAGGTGCCGGCAAAGACACCAATCGACGTGAGCACCAGGGCCTGCAGCCAGACCCCCATCAGGCCACGCACGAAATTCCAGAAGAACGAGCCATTTGAGGCCAGAATGAACAAGTCACTCTCAGCCATCCCGAGATACTGCGAGGAACTGACACACTGAATTTCAATGTTCAGGAAGCCGTCAGAACCCACCAGCAGCGAAGCCGGAATGAGCTGGTTGTCGGTGTAATATTCCCGAACCGGGAAGGTGTTGTCGTATTGCTCGTTAGTGCGAGGGTTGGTCGCCTTGATCGAGGCAAAAACCGGCTCGCCCACTCGGCCCTTGGTCGTACGATAGATCGTAAACGACATTTCAATCCGGAACGGGTCGGAATGGAAACTGGCCAGTTCATTCTGAATCCGCTCAATTTCCGGCTGATTATTAGCCACCTGGGCTTTTTTCAGCTCGGCCTGCAGTTCGGCGTCTTTATTCGCCAGCGGGCGTCGCTGCTCCTGCAGCCGGGCAATGCCCGAATCAAGACCCGATTCACCCGCCGCCTTGCGACTGTTAAGCAGCACAATCTGGTTATCGATATACTCGATTGTGCCGGGCTTCAGGAAATTATCAACCGGAATACGGCGATCAAGCAGCGGATAATTCTGCTTGCCTGGCATCTTGCCGCCGTCTCTCGCGGCCATGTTGCCCACTTCGTCAAACGGGTGTGCAACCACGCCATATCGCCAGATACCCTTGGATGGGGTCGCCCCTTCCACGTGGGTGCGATATTCAAGCTCCTGCCGACGTCAATCCCCTTGATCTGTGGTGTGCCTCGCGAGTCGCGAAACACCAGCGAACCCTTCACCGGCACGCGGGCCGACATGCGGGCCGTGAGCTGTTCTGACTGTTCGTCAAGCTGTGTGGCCCGCAGCGGGTTGTCCGTCCGGATGCGGTCAGCTTCTTCATTCGTCAGACGGATCGTGCTGTTGACCTGCCGGATCAGATAAATGTAGCTGACGGCACCAAAGATGCCGACCATCATGGTGACCAAAGTCATGTAGCCAACAATTCGCCCCCAGACCAGTTCCAGGCGGCTCACCGGCTTGGAAACGATCGTGTAAATCGTCTGCTGCTGAATGTCGGTCGGCAGCGAAAGCGGCGAAAGGAAGATGATCATCAGGGTGATCAGAAGCGAGCAGAGCAAAGTGAGCGTGCCCACGAACAGGCGGTTCATCTCGGCCGGGCGGGGTGGCACCAGGAACCAGTGAGTGAACGCCAGAACCACCAGAAACACGCTCAGCACCACATAAGGTGCCCACATGCGGCGGTTGGCTTCCTTCCGGGCCAGCCAGGCAATTGCCAGCGTCCGTACCGGATTAACCACGCCCAGTTCGGCACCTAGCCGCACAACAAGCAGCAGCAGTGCCATATAGCCCATGTATGTCAGGCCCATGCGGGCCCCCTGGGCGACGAAGTCAACAATCGTCACCGTAATGCCAGGCGGCACCACAGCGAAATAGTAAATCAGCAAGCCATTCAGGATGCCAAAGACAAACGCGGCGTGCATGCCCAGCAGAAGAACGCGGTCGCCCTTGTTTGAGTCTCGTTTCATTGAGATCCAGAGCATGGCTTCCACCCAGACCAGCACGGCAATCAGCGAAACGATGCCCAGAATCACAGCCGGCGAGACGCCGGCAATCAGTGGCAGGGCAAGGCGACCGGTGATTTGAAGCTGCTGCAGAAGGATACTGACAAGGCCACCCAGAAGACCGGCGGCAGCAATGCCGGAAAGGGCCGGCATTTCAATCCGCTGCTTGATGGCCGATAGTGTTCGGGCACCAATCCAGCTCATCAGGCAGAAAAGCCCGATGATTTTTGTCCATGTCAGCATCGAACCCAGCAAACCTTTGGTGGTAAAGGCCGGGTCGCCGATCAAATATAACCAGCCCAGAAGATTCTGGATCCAAATGGGCGGGGGCATCGGTTCCGCTGCGGCGGCCGCCCCTGCCTGTGCAAGTGTAAATATTGATTCAAGCACGGTTTAAGTCTTCCCAGTCAATATCTCAAAGAGATTGTTCATGATTCAGGATCAAATCTGAAAGCCACGTTTGGCCCGCCACCTTCTTGAAACCATGGCTGGGCAAGGGCATCAGATACTGAAAGTCAAATCACTTGCCCGCCCCGACCTGATCGCTCTTCGGTCGATCGGCGACGTGGCGGCGACCCGGGAACTGGTCGCTCTCACGCACAATTCGCAGGAACAGCTCTTCAAGTGTGGTTGTCGGGTGATCCACAGCAACAATGTTGCCCTTATTTCGCTCGATCACTTCACGAATCTCGGCAATGGCCGACTCAGGTAGATCCTTCACCTTAAACTGGGTGATATCCTGCACTGTCAGCAGGTCGTTCACGCGGCCCAGCTCACGCAGTTCGCCACGGTGCAGAATGGCGATCCGGTCGCAGATATCCTGCATGTCGGCCAGAAGGTGGCCGGAAAGAACGATGGTCTTGCCCTGTTTTTGCAGGTTAAGAATCAGGTCTTTGATCTCGGCCGTGCCGATGGGGTCAAGGCCCGAGGTCGGTTCGTCAAGAAGCACCAGTTCAGGGTCGTTGATAATGGCCTGAGCCAGACCAATACGGCGCTGCATACCCTTGGAATATTCGCGAAGCTGGCGATGGCGAGCATGGTTCAGCCCGACCATGTCGATAAGGCTGTTGATTCGCCTGCGCCGCTCGGCACCGCTGATCTTGAACAGCCGGCCGTAGAAATCAAGGGTTTCTTCCGCGTTCAGGAACTTGTAAAGATATGATTCTTCAGGCAGATAGCCGATACGCTCGTTCTTCTTGACATTGGTCGTCGGCTCGTTGAAGATCAGAGCTTCGCCTTCCGTTGGGAAAAGCAGGCCCAGAAGAAGCTTGATCGTCGTGGTTTTGCCCGAACCGTTTGGCCCCAGTAGCCCGAAGATCTCTCCACGGCGCACCTGCAGGTCAAGTGCCTTCAGGGCCTGAACCTTGGGCCGACCCCAGAAATCCCGGTAAACCTTCGTCAGATTCTTCGTTTCAATGATGATGTCAGATTCACTCATCGAGGTCTGCTCCCCCAGAGTTTTCGTGCAAGGCCATTTCGGATTGATCAACGGGCGTGCCCCCCCGGCAGCCTTCTGCCAAAGCAGCATTGACCAGATTTGTCAGGACAAACCGGTCAAAACCCGACGAAAAACTTGAGAAACCTGGGTGTCAGCCACTGATAATCGGATGATGGGAATCCGGATGATGACGAATAGGTGTTATCAGTTACCGACAGCGGCACCACGACTCGAGCAAGCCCGGTCTAATGCCCCGGCCCAACGTTTCACAATCTGTGTATATTACTATCATGAAAAACCTTGACCACTTTCGGCAAGAGCGCATTTGGCTCTTCCCCAAACTTCATCTTTCAGGAAAGCGAATTTTCCGGAAAATCGCGCCACCCGACAGACTCATAAGAACTTACTGAGTCCATTTTCTTTCACGTTTGAACGATTTTTCAGGCTTAAAAATACACACCCTGAATTTATCAAACATTCATCATTTCAGCTTTTCTGCACTCATCACCGGTCGCCAGTGTGGCCACATCGCCGCATGGCCTTTTTCCAATTGCGTTATCTGCTTTTCAGCTGAAGATTTAAGATCAATCACCAGAAGCTGACGCACCCCTGCCCGCTTCGACCCCAGAGCCAGCCAGCGGCCGTCCGGCGAAGGTGTCGGGTGATAATGGATTGTACCGGGCAAAGTGCGCGTCATCTGCGTGGCCGAACCATCAAGCCCGACCTGAAACAGCTCAACATTCTCACCGGCCTGGGCTGTGTAAAAAATCGATTTGCCGTCGCGGGCCCAGACTGGCGTGTCGCTACTGCCCTGGTGATGATCAAAAACATCGAGAAATTCAACGGAACCACTATATTTTCCGCGATCAGCCACCTTTTTCAGGCCACTGCCATCGGCCCTCACCACATAGGGGTGGCATTTATAATGCTCGCCGCTCAAAAATAGCAGCCACTGGCCATCAGCCGACCACGTTGGCCCGAAATTAAACGGGTTGCCCGTTTCCACCTTCACTGCCGCCGAACCGTCGGCATTCGCCAGAAAAACCTGATAATTTTTGTGATACGAAATGCGTTTACCATCAGGCGATGCGCTGAAGCCATAGCTAAATTCGCTGGACTGGCTCGTCAGGTCCACTTTCCCCGACCCATCCAAAT
>JBJTRR010001046.1:0-3355 GCA_046076185.1 bacterium
ACCGTGGGAGCGGCGGCGGTGGTGCCGTGCCCCGACATTCCTTCGCCTGTTTCCGTCTGTTCTCAGCCTTCCTTCACCGCTTTGGCAGGCTGAAGGATCGAGTCAATGATGTAGTCGGGCTGCGAACTGGCCCCCAGCGACTGCAGGTTCGGGCCAACCAGCCCACCCGCCGGACCAATCCCATGGCATTTGTAGCAGTTCAGCTCGTTTCGGCGGAAAACAAGCTCGCCACGGGCCGGGTCGCCCATTTTATTCACTTCATCGACCAGGGTCTTCATGGCTTCAAGCGTAGTCGGCACGGGTATCGCCGGGCCACTCTGGGCGTTCTTTTCAAGCAGCTTTGCCAGAGGCTCCAGATCTATGCGGCCACCTGAGCGGGCGACACGCAGGGCCAGACGGGCCGAATCGGAATTGAGCTTCAGCGGGCCGGCCGCAGCCACCAGGGCATCGACCGCGGGTTTGCTTTGCACCACGCGTTCCATGACTTGTGTCAATTCGCCGCGATTGTTGCCGCTGGCCAGAGACTGGGCGATGGATTTGCCAGCCGACTGCGGTGAGGCGGAAATCAGGGCGGCCAGAGCATCCGACCGCATGGCCGGGTCATCGGCAGTTGTCAGGATGGCGTTCAGGGCCGCGACCGATTCGCCGCCACCAAGCCGGCCCAACGCTTCGATACAGGTTCGGCGGAAAGCGGCGTTGGTTTGCCCGCTGGAAGCCAGGGCCACCAGGGCTGGGCTTAGGTTTTCAAGCTTCCAGAGCCCGGCAAGACGAACGGCGGCCGAGGCGACTTCGACGTTTGACGAATCAACCAGCGACCTGACCCGTGCCAGTTCGCCAGCGGGCCGCATCTGTCGCGACTGTGCCGCCGTGACGAGAGCCGCCAGCCAGGGGGCCGAATCGGCAGGTTTCTGCAGGGCGGTGTCAAAAATGGTGGAAAGGTCGTCGGGCTTGGCCAAAGTGGCCACCAGTTGCAGGGCATCAGCCGAGCGGGCGGCCATCCGGCCATCACGCACCCGGGCCAGCAGGCCTTTGACAACGTCGGGATTCTCGGCCGAAGAGGCTGCGAAGAGGGTGGCCTCAGGTGACGAAAATTCCAGCTTTTTACCGCTATCGTTCCACACGGGCACCCATTCTCTGGCCGTTTCGCGGGCTGTCAGATAAACGCCATAATCAAGAAATGTGTCAGTGCCGCGGTCGCGGGCTGAAATCGCGGCAATGGCTGCCTGGGCCGTGCCAATTGCACCCAGGGTACGGGCCGCTTCCAAGCGAACCCGGGGGTGCTGGTCAGCAATGGCCGGTTTCAACAGTTCTTCTGCGTTTTTCAGGCGATTTCGCCAGTGCGAGACAACCCTGGCCCCGGCGGCACGCACCTCGGGCGATTTGGCCTTCAGCACCGCTTCAAGCAGTTTTGGCTCGGGCTGATCAAGCCCGACATACATCCAGAGAGCTTCCAGCCGGTTGCGGTCGGCGGTGGCATCGTCGCACTTGATTTCGGCCACCCAGCGGGCCAGTTCGGGCAGCACTTCGCTGACGCCACGTTCTTTCAGAACGCGGCGTGCCTGCTGTCGTGTCCAGCCTTCCGGCGACTTAAGCTCGTTGAGCAGGTTTTGAACCGGGGCACCGACAAGAGTCGGCCAGGGAGCCAGTTTGCGGCCCTTGGCCGTGACCCGCAAGATGCGGCCGTGCGTGTGGTCACGGCGAGGGTCGCGAAAGTCCACTTCACCGTGTTGAATGATGGGGTTATACCAGTCAGCGATGTAGATCGCCCCGTCAGGACCCATCTTGATGTCAATGGGGCGGAAGGCGACATGGCGGGTTTTCACCACTTCGCCCTGCTCGCGGCTTTCATAGCCGGCACCGGCGTCGGAAAGCACAAAGCGGCAGACACGATTACCACGGAAGTCGTTTGTCAGCAGCGAGCCCTGCCAACTGTCGGGCAGGTGTCGGCCATCAGCCACTTCCAGGCCGCAGTGCTTGGGGCTGCCGGGGTTCAGGCCACGCAGAAGTCGGGCCGGGTAAGCCGTGGTGAAATAATAGGCGCCGGGAATGGCGTAATTGATGCCTTCGCCGCCAGCGCCGTCAGTCTGGAAATGCTGGCCGAATTTGTCGAAATGATGGCCCCACGAATTGACAAGACCGTAGTCAAAAACATCAAGCTCCATGGTTTCCGGCCGAAATCGCCAGACACCGCCGGCGTTCAGGCGCTTGACACCCTGGGGCGTTTCAATGTGGCTGTGAATATAGATCGACTGATTCATGTAGAGACAGCCGTCGTAGCCCCAGCGAAGAGTGTGCAGAATGTGGTGCGTATCTTCCGTGCCGAAGCCTGAAAGCACAACTCGGCGGCGATCGGCCTTACCGTCACCGTCGGAATCGCTGAAATGCAGCAATTCGGTGCTGTTGGCGACATAAACGCCGCCATCGCCTGGCTCGACACCCGTCGGAATGAGCAGGCCATCAGCAAAAACCGTGGTTTTGTCAGATTTGCCGTCGCGATCAGTGTCTTCCAGTATCAGAATCTTGTCGTTGGCCTTCTGGCCGGGTTCGATTTGCGGATAGACTTCCGAGCTGGCGATCCAGAGTCGGCCCTGGGGGTCGAAATTCATCTGAATCGGCTTGGCAATACGCGGGTCGGCCGCGTAAAGGCTCACTTCAAAGCCTTCAGCCACCTGAAAACTCGCCCGTTCCACTTCAGGGTCGGTGCTTGGTATTTCTGTCAGGTTTCGCTGGGCATTGGCAGAGGCTGCAGACAGCAAAAGGCCGTAAAAGGCTATTCGCAGTGATTGATATGAATTGATTTTCATGGTTGATCCTCACGCACCAGAGTCACGGTGTGGACAGGTGGCTTCTTGAGCTTGTTGATTTCCGTTTCAGCCTGTGTGACCAAAGGGTCGAACTGCGGGATTTCCACGGCATTATTGCCCTGTTCATGCTTGCGGAAGCCAAAAAGATACGTTTCGTTCTGGGGCCGCCAGCGGTGGAAAAAGAGTTCGTTTTTACGCATGACATGCTGGCGAATTTGCTCGACACGGGCGGCATCCGGGTCTTCACCCACCGAAATACCTTCCGCCCAGGCTTTGGCTGAGGCTGTAGCAGCCGGCTTGCCGTCAAGCTCAAGCCGATAGCGGCCATCGGCCAGGCCGGGGAACTGGAACATCCAGCCGGGGGCAGGGCCGGGGCGGTCGTCGCCGCTGGCCCGTGGGGCAACCGGGGCCGGTAGCTGCACTCGCCTGATCTCAAACCGGGCGGACGATGTGCCGGGTTTTGTCTGAAATTCAAAGGCGATGGACGACTGGCTGGCCGGAATGGTGACGACCGAGTCGCGATCCTGTGTCAGGCGGAATTTCAGCGGTTT
>JBJTRR010001047.1:0-2251 GCA_046076185.1 bacterium
TTTTGAGTATTTGTCACATTTTTCAGGTGCAAAAGTGGGTCGCCCTGCGATTGCACCAGTGCATCCAGGGCTCCGTCCTGGTCAAAATCAGCCAGCACCAGCCCCCTGGCCATCCATTCGGTTGAAAACACCTCGCCAGCATTTTTTGTCACATCCATAAAAACCGTGCTCTCGCTTTTTCTGGCAGTGCCACGATGCAATTTCGATTGATTCTGAAAGAGCTGCAAGGGCATTCGAAATGGAATCGCTGGGCGGCCATCGGTGACATGGCCGTTGGCTGTGATCAGATCCGGCGAGCCATTATTGTCAAAATCGCCAAAAGCAATGCCAAAACCAAGCCGGTTACGCGATGCGGCGGCCACCCCGCTGGAAGTCGTTCGATCGGCAAAAAAGCCACTGCCCAGATTTTGAAAAATACTGGTCGATTCGTTGTAGAAATTTGTCACGGCCAGGTCCACAAGCCCATCTCCATTGACATCGGCCGCCGCCACACCCATACCCGCCTGAAATCCGCCCTGGGCATTGGCAGCAACCCCACTTGCGAAAGCCATTTCCTCAAATTTCATTCCGCCCTTATTAATGAATAGAAAATTGGCTGTGGTGTCGTTCGCAACGAAAAGGTCAAGCATGTTATCGTCATTAACATCGACAGCCACCACGCCCAGGCCCCGGCCATCAAGGTCAGCCGCGAAAATACCGGCCGACTCACTAACATCGGTAAACTTGCCGCCATCATTGCGAAAAAGATGATCCTTCATCGCCGGAAAATCGCGGGGCCGGCAGTCGTAAGTGCCTGGCCTTGAGGGGTCTATACAGGGATAGGCTTTGCCCTCGACCCATTCCATGTAATGACAGACATAAAGATCAAGATCGCCGTCGTTATCAAGGTCAGCAAAGGCAGAGGATGTTGGCCAGTCTCGGTCACCCGCCAGACCGTACCTTTCAGTAAGGTCTTCAAATGTTCCATCGCCCCGGTTTCGCCAGAGTGCATAGCCTCGCCACAGGGTGATAAAAAGGTCGTCAAAACCATCGTTATCAATATCGCCCACGGCCACGCCATGGCCGAAGCCTCGTGGAAGTTTGTCGATACCGCTCCTGGCTGTCACATCGTCAAATTTTCCGCCACCAAGGTTGCGAAAAAGCCGGTCGCCGGAGTTGGGCAGGGCAGGAGAGGGCGGGAATTCCCCACTTTGCACGGCAAAAACATCTTCAAAGCCATCGTTGTCAAAATCAATGATGCCCACGCCGCCGGCTGAACTCAGCGGTGGAATTAACTGCCCTGTGCTCTGGGCAACATTGTGAACAAACTTGCCAAGGCCACTCTGTGCTGCCACATTCTGAAATTTGATTTCCTGCATTTCTTTCATGGCCAAGCTTTCAGGTTTGGCCGAACCTGCCTGATTGATGATTTTCGAAATCATTTCTGGCGGCAGCCATTCCCGGAATGGTTTCTGATCAATAAGCGGTTGATTGGCTGGGGCAGGCTTTCGGCCGGCGGCCAGCTCGCCCCAGACCCAGGCGTCGAAAACCAGCCCAAGATCTGATGCAAAATTACGTAACTCCATGGCTTTTGCAGGGCTCAGCGGTGTAGCATTTCGGCATAACCGGTAATAATCGACAATTTTAGCTTCCGCTGTTTTTTTCAGATTTTGATAGTTCTGAGATTCTGCCGGTTGATTGATCAACAGAGCCAGTTCGGCCAGGCGGGAGATGACTTTACGATCAACCGGCTTCAATTTCAACAGAATTTGCAGCAATTGATATTCATCGTTATAGCTTTCTGAATTCCGGCTGAACCAGGCGGCAAGGGCAAGTGCTTCCGGCTCGGTAATTTTCAAAGGTTCCAGCACTTGCCAGGCTTTAGCCGGGTTATTCAGGGCCATGGCACTTTTCATGGCTGCATTTCGTGTCGGGGCATCATCAGGCCATTTTTCAAGTATTTTGTCGAGTACGCCGGCAGACCTATTTTCATTTCCCCGCCACGATTCAAGAAAGGCTGTGGCAAGCTGCAAGCGAGGGTCGTCGGGATATATTCCTGACAAAAGTTCAATTTCACCCGCCCATTTTTCTGGCAAGGTCTCTTCGTTATCTTTAATGGCCAGCTCAAGCAGGGCATCCTGCGGTTGATCCAGCGCGAAAACGCCTCTGGCGTAAACACTTCTGGCCTCGTGCAAACGCCCCTGTTTCATTAATATCTCATGAAATTTCAAGCGATGCCGAAGGGCCATTTTGGAATCATTCAAATGCTTCA
>JBJTRR010001048.1:0-1380 GCA_046076185.1 bacterium
AGGTCGCGACCACCAGCCACGCCTGCAGGATAAATATTGCGGATTGGCCCGATCATGAGGTCAAATGGCAATTTATGTTCAGCACAGAATTCAGCGAGAATCCAGAAGACGGTTCTTCGCACAAGATCATGCTCGTCAGGCCTTAATTCCATGCCGGCGAGCACCCGTCTAACGTGTGTTGAGGCCGTTATTTCAGGTGGCCTGTGGGGCGCAAAATCTGGCGGCAGACTGATGGCGCAGGCACGCACGCCATTTTTCATGAAATGGTCAAACAATTTGCCGATAGCCTGCCGCAGGCTGGCCGTGTCAACGGCTTCAATACCTGTTGCGGTGGCCAGGCGTTGCCGCACGTTGGGTTCGTGTAATTTCAAAACCAGGTCGTCGGTACGCAGGCAGGGAACATACTGGGTAGTGTCCCACCCGACCAGCGGGTCGTCAAAATCATTCGTCAGAAAGACAGCCTGCAGATTGGTCTTCGCCCAGACAGTGCGATCCCAGGCCTTTCCATCGGCCTGTTTGTTGCCTGCTGCGATGAGTTCGCCAATAGAATCTGCATTTACGGCGTTACCGTTAAACCCATAAAACTCGCGGGCAATTTCCATGAGCCATGAATATTGCACGGTGTTGTCAATGCGGTGCAGCCATTGTGCCAGATTCAGGCATCGGGTGTCGGGTTCAAGCTCGGGGGCGACGAGTGCAGCGGGCATGCCTGCCGAGTGACAAAGCTCGGTAAAATAATGGTAGCCAAGAACTTCATCAAAATGACGGGCAGCCGGGCGATGCGGGTCGATGTGCGAGTGCGGGTCGTAAATGGGCCACTGGCGGATTTCGTCGAAGATTTCTTGAGTGATCTGCGGAACGGATTTTGAGGTCATGTCAGGGCTTTCGGCATGAGTACCGGTCGAATTCCGGAAGAATTGACCTGGCAATTCGGTTGACCGGGAATTTTTTTCATATCATAGTCACAGATGACGTGCTCCGCAAATTTCCGGCGGATGGAAATGAATCGACCAGGTGGCCGCAGGTCTCAGGCTCAACAATGTCGGCTGGTTCTTCCAAACAAACGATGAATGTTCTGATCACAGCCGGAGGCACGATTGCCCCGATTGATGATGTCAGGCTGATTTCGAATCGATCAACGGGCAAGTTTGGTTCGAAACTGGCTGAAGCCTGGCTTGCAACTGGTGCTTGTGTGACTTACCTTGCCACAACGCCACAGACTCTGGGGCCTTTGGAAATACCCAGGGTGCCTTTCTGCAGAGATAACAGTGTGCATGAAGTGCGAGGCCGTCTTGTCGAGCGGACGATTCGCCAGTGGAACCATGCCAGCCACTGCCACCGGATTGATCTGGAATATGGAACGGTTTCTGACTATGCCTT
>JBJTRR010001049.1:0-4785 GCA_046076185.1 bacterium
GCATTGGCCTGCTCATCGCCGGCACCTTCACACCAATTGGCGTGCATTTGATTGACGCAGCCAAAGGTGGCCAGATCTTGCTGCTGATCTGGCTGGCGGCACTCTCGGCCGCGATTCTGCGCCTGACTGTCGAGCACATACCGAAGCCTGTTGCCACGTCGATCTATCTGGCAATGGGCTGGTCTGCCATTCCGGGCCTGGTGCATCTTTCCAAAAACGTGAGCTGGAAAGAGACCCGGATGATTGCTGAAGGCGGCCTTTTTTACACGATTGGGGCCCTGATTCACTGGCGAGATTACCCCGACCTGCTGCCAGGCGTGTTTGGCTCGCACGACCTCTTTCATGTGTTTGTGATGCTGGGCTCGCTGCGGCACTTTCAGTTTATGAAACGGGTGGTGCTGCCGGCATCAATTGACTCGGCACTGGCTCTGCGGGTTTTGAACTGGCGAGTGAGTGGCCTGGGCAGCGGCGAAACCACTGCGGAAAAATCAGCCTATCCGAAGCCTTACTACTGGCGGAGAAAGCGGCGAAACGGCCGCGACGTGCGAAGCCCGTTTTAACCGGCGGTAAAAAAGATCGCCGGCAAGTGTATGATTAGCACGGGGCGAAGGTTAAAATAATAGTTATTCGAAGCATTGATCTGAACTGGGCATCATTGCTTTCTGGCCGTCCATACGCACACGAATCAGCAACTTTTTGGGGCACGCGGCATGGCACATTTTGATTTTGCAGGCAGATGGCCGGTGGTTCGGCTGCTGGGGCTGATGCTTGTTTTGCAGTCGGCCCTGATCCTGAGCCCGGTTTTGGCGCAGGACGACGCCGAGGAGAAGCTGGAAGAGGCCCGCCTGCTGGTTCAGACAGGCAAAGCCCCCGAGGCGGTCGAAATTTATGAGACCCTGCTGAAACTGCCTGCTGTTGCCGCCGACAAATCGCTGGAAGCCCAGGCAGGCCTTGGCCGCGCCCTGGCGATGTCAGAAATTGGTGCCAGAGCCGATGCCGCACCCGCCCTGGCGAAACTGGCTGAGAAACACCCTGAAAACGCCGATATTCCCGCCCTTCAGGCCCAGTGGGCATTTGAAGCCGGCAAATGGGATGAAGCCGGCAAACTGCTGGAAAAGACGCTGAAGCAAAGCCCCGACCACATTGCAGCCCGCTGGCTGCAGGTGCGCATGCTTGACGCCCAGGGCCGCCGCGACGAAGCCACTGCAGCCTCAGAATGGTTTATCAAGCACCGCAATGCCAAGCCCGACGCCTTTTCGGCCCTTGACATGGTGACAGCCGGGCAGGCGGCCGAACGTTTCTATCGGGCCAGCACCCGTGGCGAACAGCTTTCCGAAGCCCTTTCCGACATCATTACCGAGCTTTACGACGCCGCCCTGGAAGAAGACATTTACTGCTGGCAGGCCCACGCCGCTGCCGGGCGGCTGTTTATCAGCGGTTATAACGAGAAGCGCGGTATCCCCGAGCTTCAAAAAGCCCTGCGCATTAACCCGCTGGCCCCTGAAGTGCTGGTGGCGTTGGGCCGGGCTGATCTTGACGGCTACAAGCTTGCCGCCGGCCGGCAGCGAGCCGAACGCGCCCTTCAGACCAACCCCGCCTTTGCACCGGCCAAGGTGCTGCTGGCCGACCTGAATATCTCTGACGAACGCTTTGACGATGCCCTGAAAGCCGCCACCGAAGCCGTGGCCCTGGCCCCGAAAGACGAAGACGCCCTGGCACGCCTGGCCGCCGCCCGGCAACTTGTGACCGACGAACTTGGCCTGGTGCAGGCTGAGCAAGCTGTGCTGGCCCTGAACAAGTCGCCCGCCACCTTTTATTACGCCCTGGGCGAGCGGCTTTCTGACCGCCGCAAATATCACCCGGCCGAGCGGGCCTTCCTAAAGTCGATTGCCGCCGCCCCCACCCGAGCCGATGCCAAAATTGGCCTGGGCATGCTTTACATGCAGATTGGCCGCGAGACCGAAGCCCACGCCCTTTTTGACGAAGCCTTCGACCTTGACCCGTTCAATGTCAGGGCCGACAACATGCTGAAGGTGCTGGCCCACATGGCCACTTATAAGGAGGTTCTCAGCGACCACTTCCGCGTGCTTTACGACCCCACGCAGGACGAACTTCTGGCCCAGGCCATGTCTGACTATCTTGAGCGGATCTATCCGGCGATTGTCAAAGACCTCGGCTTCGAGCCCGCCGGCCAGACCCGCATTGAAATCATGAAGAACCACCAGTGGTTCAGCGGCCGCACCATTGGCCTGCCGTTTCTGCCCACCGTTGGGGCCTGCACCGGCCGGGTGGTGGCCCTGGCCAGCCCGCGAAACACCCGCCAGCCGTTTAACTGGGCCCGCGTGCTGACACATGAACTGGTGCACGTGATTACCCTGCAGCAGACCAATTTCAACATTCCCCACTGGTTTACGGAAGCCCTGGCCGTGCAGAGCGAAAACTTTCCGCGCCCCCAGCCCTGGAATGTGATGCTGCTGGAACGGGTGCCGAAACGCACGGGCGTGCTGAACCTGGACACCATCAACCTTGGCTTCATTCGGCCCAACGAGCCGGAAGACCGCCAGATGGCCTATTGCCAGGCCCAGCTTTACGCCGAATTCATGACCAAAAAGTTTGGCCCCGATGCCACCAAAAAGATGCTGGTTTCTTATGCCCAGGGTGTCTCGACCCGGACGGCTGTCGAATCTAACTTCAGCGTGACCAAAGAGCAGTTTGAGAAGGACTATCTGGCCTATCTCGACGAAGTTGTGGGCAAGATCAAGGCCCGCAGCACCGACGCAACCCTGCCTTCCCGCTCGGAATCGCAGAGGCTGATCGAGAAAGACCCCAACAACGCCGACGCCTGGGCCGCCCTGGCTTATGACCACTTCGCCCGCCGCGAGCTGAAAGAAGCCCGCCGCCCGGCCGACAAAGCCCTTGAGCTGAAACCCGGCCACCCGCTGGCCAGCTATGTGAAGGCCCGGCTTCTGACAAGTATCGACGACGAACCGGCCGCCCTCGCCCTTCTGCGCAAGGCTGTTGACCCGAAATCGCCCAACCCCCGCGTGATCGACCTTCTGGCCGAGCTGGAAATGAACGACGGCAAGCTTGACGAAGCCCTGAAGCTTTACCAACTGGCCCAACGCGACGACCCCTACAACCCCAAGTGGATCGCCGGCCTGACACGCATCTATTTGCGCCAGAAGAACATACCGAAAATGCTGGAAGCCTTGGCCATGCTTGCCGCCGGCGATTCTGACGACCTTGACGTGCGTCTGGCCCTGGCCGAACGGCACCTGGCTGCCGGCAATGCCGCTGAAGCCCTGAAATGGGCCGAAGATTGCCTGGTGATTGACACCTACAACGTGAAGGCCTATACGCTGCTGGCTAAAACATTCGTCAAACAGGAAAAATGGGCCGAAGCCGGCAAGGCGGTGGAAACGGCCCTGAGCCTTGAGCCGGAAGACCCGACCGAGCTGAACACCCTGAAGGCTGAGATCGCCAAAAAGGCAAAATAACATCTGTCAGATAAAATAAAACTCCGGGGGTATTGAAATAAAGCCGCGAGATGCAATTCCCGCGGCCCTTTTCATTTCCCTGTTGCATTTCCAATGAAATGCAATTTCATTTTGCGGCCGCAGGTGAGCCAACGGCACCGGCCTGGGTGACCACGGTATCCTTCTTCGGCCCCGGGATTTCTTTGGCATCGCTTGGGGCGGTATGCTTCAGCAGCTCGCTGAGCTGGAAGCCAAGATAGGGCTGATTTGCGGCAGGCGAGCCATCCTTGCCGGCATGGGCCACCCAGAATTTTGTGCTCGACGTTTCAAAAAGCACATTATGCAGGTTTGAATTCATGGCCACCGGGCGATCCATCAGGCGAAGGGCAGCACCGGCATCAATCTTGCCATGAGCTTCTTTCACGCGTTTGACAAGCAGTTCATAGCGATCGCCCGCTGAAAGCAGCACGGAATCCTTCACCGCATGCGGCAGAAGCTGGTGTGATTCGCCCATGGCCACGGTGCGAAAGGCCTCGGCCCCGGCTTCCATCCCCACGCCCTTACCGGTTTTGCCGTCGGCAATTACGTAATAATATTCGCATGTCCGGGGATTATCGCGAAAAATTGCAACAGCTTCTTCCAGCGTGTCGGCTTCCTGCAGGGCCCAGCGCATCAGCACGGCCATCGGCACGCCCTGCCACTTGCCCAGCCCGCGGCCGCCCATCTCGCCCAGGCTCACCCTGGCGGCGTTCATGCCCGTCACGCTGCCGACAAACCCGCTGTAAGTCACGTTCAGGAAGGGAATTTTGCCATCAGGCCGGGCCACCATCAGCACCGGGTGTTCCTGCAGCTTCCAGTCGCAGCCGTAATCCAGCACGCGGCCATGATAAATTTCGCCATTGTTCGTGGCCGATCCGCTGATCGCAAAGCCCGAGCAATGAAAGAGTTCGGGAATGAAATTGCAGGCCACGACATCTTCCAGAGGCACGCCTGAACCGTCGGCCACGCCCTGAAGTTCTTCAAAATACCACTTCGGAATGAATTTCTTCTGCGTCGCCTGAATGCCGGCAATCACCTTGCGGGGGTTCAGGAATTTGATGCCGTTCCACTCAAAAGTGATATCTTTCGACTTCACATCCAGCAGATAACGCACCATTTCATGCACGTCCTGCTTGAGCAGGGCCCCGTGCTGATAACCCATCTCGTAATGGCTGCCCGCCACATGCAGAACTCTGTGGCCGCCCACCTCTTCCAGAAAACCCTTGCCGCAGCGGGCAATCACTTTGCCTTCCGTCGATATCGCCGGGGC
>JBJTRR010001050.1:0-2827 GCA_046076185.1 bacterium
CAATGCCAAGGGCAATGCGGTGGCCATTTTCAAGCACACGCAGTTGTTCCAGCTTTTCGCAGACTTCCAGGTCGGCCGTCGGCATGGTGGCCACCTGCTGCAGAAATTTTGGCCTGAAGGCATAAATGCCCAGATGCAGAAGGGCCCAGGGCAGGCCTGCGGCGGGCTTGCCATCGCGATGAAACGGGATGGGCGATCGCGAGAAATAAAGGGCATAGCCGCCGTCGTCCTTCACCACCTTCACGCAGGAAGGGTCGCGGTAGATATCTTCATCGTGAATGGGCGTGGCCAGTGTGCCCATGACGGCCTCAGGCCGTTTCAGCATGACATTGACGAGGGTATCGATGGATTCAGCGGCAATCTCGGGTTCATCGCCCTGCAGGTTAATCACCATGTCGGCATCAGTGAAGTGGCGGGCGGCTTCGGCAACGCGATCAGTGCCTGAGACATGGTCGTCGCGTGTCAAAACAACATTGCCGCAAAAGGATTTGACGGTGTCGAAGATGCGCTGGTCGTCGGTCGCGACGACAATGTCTGTAAGTTTTGCCGATTTCTGCGCCGCTTCAACCACGTGTTGAATGAGTGTGCGGCCTGTGTCGGCAAGGAGGGGTTTGCCGGGTAGGCGGGTTGAAGCGTATCTGGCGGGGACCACTGCAAGAATTTGCATCTTTTTTCTCCGTCCTTGGGGAAGGTTGGACGATACCACTTAAAGCCTTGATCATCCCATCATCGGGCAGTGGCGTGTTTATTCACGCCGGTGCCGGTTGAAGGGTGAAGGTGAGCCGCAGGAAGGGCCGCTTCTCTCTACTTATTATAAGTGGAACAGGCAGGCCGATGGCAACACTTGAGCGGGCTTCAGGACGAAACCCGACCCGGACGCTGATTCTTCCACCTCCTCTGGCACATGGGCCAAGGCCCGGTTGTCAGGAAGAATTTCGTTACTTGGTCCAGGTTGGAAGGAACCTCCGGCAGGAGTAGTGACAGGCAAGTGGTCGCCCTGGCGATCGCTGTTGTCCCGTTATTCGCTCGCCAGGTTCAGGGATGTAAGCGAAAAGGGCGGATCAGTGTGCTGCCAACTATGCAGTGCAATGAGCCGCGGGGTAAATCCCGTCAAAAGGGATCCGCTCGTGCGCTGCCACGGAGGGGGCGCCTCCACATCGTGCTTAGCGACCTGTCGCGAGAAGAGCCGCGACAAGTTGTGCCTGGAGTGTAGTGAATGTCGATTTTCAGCTTCCTGAAACAATCACAAAACCACATGCGAAAGTCAAATTCCGCCTGTGTGAATTGTGAATCACTGGAAGGCCGCGAACTGCTTACGGCAGTTGCGGTTAAGTCGCCGGTTGCCAGATCAGGACAACTTGTAAGACCACTCAGACCAACTGGCCTGAAAACGCCCAGGCTTGGCAAACCCCAGCCTACCCAGACATCGGCCTACGCCAACCTGAAACCTGCGGCCGATGCGCCCAGGGTTTTTCAGGATGCCGCATCAGCCCGGGCAAATCAGGGGCTTGATGGCACTGGCATGACCGTAGCCTTTATTGACACCGGCATGAACTATAATCTTGATGCGCTTGGCAACGGCTTTGGTGCCGGGCACAAGGTGATTGCCGGTTATGACTTTGGTAATAGCGACGGTGACCCGGTACCGACCTGGAATCATGGCTCATCAACGGCCAGTATTGTCGGTTCCACCGACCCGGCCAACCCCGGCATCGCCCCGGGCGCGAATCTGGTTGCCCTGAAAGTCTTTGATGACGCTGGTAATTCATCGTTTTTCAAAATCGCCGACGCCCTGGAATGGGTTGTTGCGAATCACGATAAGTATAATATTACAGTTGTAAATATATCCCTCTCTGACTCAAGTAATTTTACCCTGAACTGGTTTGCCCGTGATACCTCAGCCGGCCAGCGGATTACTGACGCCGTCAGCAGGCTCAGGGGCCTGAATATTCCGGTGGTTTCGGCAACCGGCAACAGCTTCAAGGGCACGGAAGGTGTAGGCTTTACGGCGATTGTGCAGGACACCATCAGCGTGACGGGCGTTGACCCATCGACCAACCAGATTGCCAGCAATGCCCAGCGGCTGGGGGCAGCAACCGCCGGTGGTTATGCCACTGATCTGGCTGCTCCGTCGCGTGGTTTTAAAGCTGTAACCGGCGACAAGACATACGAATGGGTGGACGGCACCAGCTTTGCCGCACCTGTGGTCAGTGGCTCAATCACTCTGCTTCAGCAGAAGTATTTTGAGCAGTTTGGCCAGTTGCCGACGGTCGATCAGATTGAATCGTGGCTGAAGCAGTCGGGCGACCCGACTTCCGACCCGATCACCAAATTGCAGATTCCGCAGATTGATCTGGCCGGTGCCCTGGCCCTTGTGCCTGAGGCCCCCAAAAAGCCGGTGTTGCCGGTTGTAACTCTGCCGGTAAACACCGCCCCTGTAACAGCTTCGCCAGCGAACCCGCTTCAGGTCAGCATCAATGGCCAGGCGGCTGCGACTGGAACGCAGGCAGGGCGGATTAATCTCGATAACCTTCAGCAGGGCACCCGCTGGAAGGCTGTGCAGATTTGGACTGCCGAAGCCATGAACCGCCGATCGGCTGCTTCAGATGGCTCGGTGGCCACCACGGGCACCACACAGAAAGCCACTTCGGCCGGGGCTAAAACGGCACCGGTCGCACGTCCGTCGGCAGCCATCCGCCGGACACTTCCCGGCCACACCCAAATCGTGAAAAACGGCCGGAAGACCGGCTGATATCCCTTTCTCCGCCAATCAAATAATTGCACGGGCCTGGCCGCCAGTTGGTCAGGCTTTTGCTTTGATATTCCG
>JBJTRR010001051.1:0-3794 GCA_046076185.1 bacterium
CCATCGAGTCGCCTTCCAGCGGCTTAAGGCCATAATTCACCACTTTTGCCGTGGCGTCTGCAAGCTGTTTGCCATAGTTTATGGCTTGCTCAACCGTGCCGCGTGGCAGTGGGTTGGAATCGGCCCCACAGCCGGCTGCAAAAAGGGCAACTGCGCCAGGGTAAGCCTTTTCCAGCTCGATTTGCGTATAGCCGGCATAATCGCCGCTGTAATTATTGTAAGAGAGCGTGGTGCAGTGGCAGGCATATTGCGTGAAAATGGCTACGGGCTTGCCATCGGTGCCTTTGGCTACCAGCACGGGCACGTCGTGATCAACCGGGCCCTTCAAAGCCTGCTTTTTGCGAAGCTCTTCCACTTGTGGGGCCGGGTTTTCGCGGCGGTTCACGGCGAAGTCGCACTTGCCTACGCCCCAGGCCAGAGATGCAGGCTTAAGTGCCGCCACGGCCTGGGCCGCCACTTTCGGCAGGTTCTGCCGCAGAAATTCCGTGTAGGCCTTGGTTTTGGCCAGTTCCTCGCCGCTGAGAAAATACATGCTGATCAGATAATCGCCCACCACCGGGCCGCAGTGCGTGTGTGAACAGGCCAGCACAATGCCGGCCCGGGGTATGCCCGTTTCGCGGGTAATTGCTTCAACCACGGGGATTTCCACATCGCGGGAAATGCCGCAGAGATCCATTGTCACAATCACGCTTTTCCTACCGGCTGCGTCTTCCATCGCAATGGCCTTGGCCCACAGGTCGTGGGCCTTGCCTTCGGCTGGGGCTTTGCGGGCAGCGTATCCGGCCATCCAGCCATTAGGCTGGGGCGTAATTACCATTTTGGCCACGCCGGCCTTCCAGCCATCGGCCAGAGCCGGTGCCGCAAAAAGGGCAGAAAGCATAAGTGTCAGCAACATTCGGCGAATCATGGGCGTAACCTCGGGGTAGGTGTCAATCATGGGGTGGGAAGGTTCAGGGCAGGCCTGCCCGGGATTAATGTATCGTGAAGGTCGGGGCAGATCAAAGGGCGCCCGTGGCAAGCCCGGAATAAAGCCCGGCGATCAGGCCGACGAAGGCGATGGCGATAAAGCCGACAATCAGGCCGAGGAACACGGTGACAAGCGGCTGAATGAGCGTCGAAAGGTTCTTGATGATCATGGTGGCACGTTCTTCGTAGTCGGTGCCGATTTTCTGCAGGGAATAAGGCAGTTTGCCGGTGGTTTCGCCGGTTTCAATCAGGCCAATCACTTCGTAGGGGAATCGCCCGGATTCAGCAAAGACGGGGGCAATTTCGTCGCCCTCTTTCGTGGCCGCTTCGGCCTTCAGCAAGACACGTTCAAAGGGCTTGAGCCGCACCACGCCGGCCGTCAGGGCCAGTGCATGTGGCGTGGCCACGCCTGATTCAAGCAGGGCGCCCAGCATCCGACCCATGCGTGAAAGGTCGATGAACTTCTGGATCTTGCCGAAAATTGGCACATACCAGTAAAGCTCGTCCAGAATGGTGCGGCCGGCTTCTGTTTTATAAGCCAGCCAGATGCCCAGCACTGTGCCGAATATCACAAAAATGGGCATCAGCGGGCCAAGCACCATCAATGCCTCGTTCATGGCAAAAAGCAGCCTTGTGGGCATAATCAGGCTGTCTCGCTTGTTGGGCGGAATCAGGTCGCCGATGACCCCGTTAAACAAAGGCCCCACAAAGACCGTGATGATCAGCAGGCAAAGCGTGGCGATTGTCAGCACAATCATGGGATAAATGGAGGCTGAGGCGATGTTCTTGACAGTGCGGGCCCGGAATTCCTGAATATCAGCAAGTTCCTTGAGGATCTCGGGCACGGCGCCGCGTGAATCAGCCGCCCTGATCATGTTTACGGCAAGTCGATCAAAGGCCTGGGGCTCGCGTTCAAAGACTTCGGCCATGCTTCGGCCCGTCATCACACCGTCTTGCATTCTGGCGATCACAGGCCCAAGGGCCTTGTGGCGAAACTGTTTCTGTGCCCCTTTAAGAGCCATTGGCAAATCAAGCCCGGCAAGAAGATATTGGCTCATCTGCCGATAAAAAATGGCCAGTTGCTTGGTGCCCACCCTGCCATAGAGAATACGCTCGACGAGTGTCGGCCCGCCGGAATCGATAAATTCTTCTTCGGTCTGGTCGTAGTCGTCACGCGATTTCTTTTTTGATTTCAGCGGCCGGGGCGATTCAGAAGGCATTTCGTCGTTGCTGCTGCGGCTGAAAGAAGGCTCTCTCTTCGGTTTGGCTGAAGGGGCTGGCCGAAAAGTCGAAGCAGCATCGGAATCCGCGGGCATGGCGGTTTTTTTCGGTGCGGGCCTGAAGGTGCCGTCAGCCGGGGCATCGGCTGGTCGGGGCTTTTTCCCGCCAACAGCCGGCTTGAATGTCGAGCCGCCGGTCTCTTCCTCGGGTGCGGCCGGCATGTCAAGTTCATAGGGTGTCAGGTCGTCGTCATCCGCAAAATGGTTGGCCATGGCTTGCCCGATATTCAAGCAGCTTCTTCTGAATGAGCTGAAACCCCTGTTGTGTCAATCGATAACGCCATTATCGTCTGACCATCAGGCTGCTGCAATATGCCGGCAGGTTTCTCTTCAGGCCACGCACTTTGTTCGCTGGAAGCTTGCAGCCGGGAAACTGGCTGATACAGGTGTGTCAGGTTTGGTCGTGGCAAAAAATGTCATGGATTTATGGAACTGGATTTAACACCACGGCGTAATTAACATTGTTTCATGAATCGTTTCAGCCGAGGAATTTCCATTGAAAGAGACACGTGGTGGAACCATGCGCGGAAGATTAAGTCGGGCAACTCTTCGAAATTTGCTGGATCGCCCGCTGAGTCTGGGCACGATCTTAAAGTTGGCGGTTGGTGCCACTGGTCTCATTGTGGTGATTTTCGTCGGCATAAATCTTTTTTCGGCGATGATTAGGCCAACGCAAAAGTTTTCGGGATCAAATTCTCAGTATTATAACAGTCCTTATGAAAGTTATGCAGGAGCAGACTCGAGCGTGGCGGCCGCACCTGCCAACAGAGCTTCATTGAGATCACCGGCTTCGGTAAGGGCTGATCGGGGCGGCGGGCCAAATGTCGCTCAGGAAGTGATTGAAAACGTCACGGGCGGCGGTGTTGCCAAATCGGCCCTGGCAGACCGGCGAATCATATACACTGCCACAGTTGATCTTGTTACCGAAGCGATTGACTCGATCGAACCAAAACTGCTGGAAATGCTCAAGGCGGCCGGCGGATTTGTGGCCGACACCAACCAGACCGGGGCCAGCGGTGGCCAGCGGTCGGGCACCTGGCGGGTGCGTGTGCCGGTGGATCAATATGACGGCTTTTTGCAGAAAGTGCGTACGCTGGGCGAAGTGCAAAGCGTGAACGTGACCAGCCAGGACGTGACCGATGAATTTGTGGACGTTTCAGCCCGCGTAGCCGCCAAAAAAGTGCAGGAAACGCGACTGATTGACCTGATCAAAAACGCGGTGGGCAAGCTGGATGAAGTCTTGAAGGTTGAGGCCGAACTGGCCCGCGTGCGTGGCGAGATTGAGCGGATGGAAGGGCGCATTCGCGTTCTGAAAGACCAGACCGAGTTGACGACCATCACCATCACCGTGCGTGAGGTGAAGGATTACAAGCCGCCCGAGGCACCCACGTTCCGCACAAAGATGCGCCGCGTGTGGCAGGATTCAACCCTGAAATTCTGGGAAAATATGGGTGTATGGGTTCTCAGCCTGGTTTCTTGGCTGCCGTTTGTGCCGGTCTATCTGGTGATTTATGGTGGCATCATCTGGCTTGCCGTGAAGATCTGGCG
>JBJTRR010001052.1:0-3601 GCA_046076185.1 bacterium
CTGCGTGGCCACTCGGCCCGGATCAGCGATATTTCTTGGCGAATTGATTCGAACGTTGTGGCTTCGTCCAGCGAAGACGGTTCGGTGCGATTGTGGGAGATGCAGAATGGCAACCAGATCAAGAACTGGGGCGCCCACGGCGGCGGCACCTTGAGTGTGGCCTTTGCCAAAGACGGCCAGATTATCACCACAGGCCGCGACCGTATGACCCGCCTTTGGGACGGCAACGGCGGCAAAAAACGCGACTTTGAAGCCTTCACCGACCTGGCCCTGACCGGCCGTGCCACAAACGACAGCACGAAGGTGGTTGGTGCCGATTATCTGGGCGAAATTCGGGTCTGGAACGTGGCTGATGGCATTCGCTATATGACTTTGCTTTCGAACCCTCTGCCCGTTGCTCAGCGAGCCGTGGCAGTGAAGGGGCAGCTTGACCAACTGAATGCCCAGCTTGCTCAGGTGAATAAAGACTTTGCCGCCGTTGAAGCCGGCGTGAAAACCGCCGATACCGCCCTGGCAGCCGCCAATGGCAAGGCGGCACCGCTGCTGAATGCCATGAATCAGGCGACCGCAGCCCAGAAAACGGCCGACGCTGACCTGGCTACCAAATCTGCCGCCGAAACCAAGGCCGCTGCCGACCTGGCTGCCGTGAACAAGGCGATTGCCGATGCCCAGGCCGCCCAGAAAGCCGCCGAAGCGGCCCTGGCCCAGGCCACTGCCGGCAACACTGCGGCCAGCCAGGCTGTGGAAGCGGCCCGTGTGGCCGTGTCGGCCTCGGCCGCTGAAAAACTCAAGATCGACCAGCAACTGGCGGAAACCACGACCGCTCTGGCCAAGGCCCCCAACCGGGCCGAGACCGAAAAGCTGCTGGCGAAGGTGAACGAGCTGGTCATTGCCAGCGTGGCCAGGGCCACGGCCATTTCGGCCACCGTCACAGCCCAGTCGCAAAAGCTGGCTGAGTCGGAATCTGCTGCCACCGCACTGGCCGCTGCCCAGAAGGCTGTGGCTGATGCTCCCGCCAAAATTGCGGCTGCCACGGCTGGCCTCGACGCCGCCCAGAAGGCCCTGGCCGCTGCTTCTGCCAATAAGGCGGCTTCGGCCAAGGTGGTTGAAACGGTGAAGGCTGGCCTGGCTTCGGCAACGGCAGTTTATAACGCCGTGAAGCCTGAGGTGGACAAAGCCACGGCCGCCCGTGCCGCCCTCGACAAAAACTACACAGCCAAAAAGGCGGAAGTCGCCAAGGTCAAGGCCCGAGTCGATGCCCTGACGACCGAAGAGAAACTGCTGGCTGAAGAGCTGAAGAAGAAGCCACCAGCCAGCGCCCCTGTGGCATCGGCCACCAAGCCCTGATAAGCCGGCTGTAATTCTTTGCCGCTGAGACTTTTCAACCTGCCCTGCGAAACTTTTCATCGCAGGGCGGGTTTGTTTAAAATAATGAATGGTCATCATTTTCTGCTCAAGCTCATCTGCGGGGCCTGCCATGATCCGTCTCTCAGTCTTCATCTTCCAGGTCGTTTTTCTTGCCGTTCTTGGCCTGCCCGCCATTTCGCAGGATGTGCCCAAAGACCAGGCTGCCGAGAAAGCCAAAGCAAAGGCCAAGGCGAAAATCGCCGCCAAGGCCAAAGCCAAGCAGGCCGTCAACCCGCGACCCTTCCAGCGCATCGTGATTGAGCTCGACGCCAACATGAACATGATGCTGGAACGGTCGGAAGTGCCCGAATCGGCCAGGAAAGAGTTTGACCAGCTTCTGGAGATCATGGATAAAAACGGCGACAAAGCCCTTGACCGTGAGGAACTCCAGGCCGCCGGGCAGCAGGTGCAGAGAATCTTCAGCGGTATGAAGCCGCCAGGCGAGCCTGCCAACACGCCACCCGCGGCTGAATCGGTCGCAGCCAAAAAAAACGCCGCCAAAAAGGCTCTGGCCAAGAAAGCCCTGGCCGCCAACCTGGGCGATCCGGCTGCACGCATCAAGCAGATGGACACGAACGGCGATGGCACGATCAGTCGCGAGGAATGGGTCGGCCAGCCGCAGATCTTCCAGCGAGTCGATAAAAACGACGACGGCAAGCTGGACGCCGATGAACAGGCAAACGCTGTGGAACTCTTCAAAAAATTCATGGAAGCGGCGAAGAAGAAAATGCAGAAAAACAATAATTAAGCAACTGAAACGATTTAGTCAGGCCTTAAAACAAAACCCCTCGAGATCTTCGAGGGGGTCGTGGGTTATTCGCGAGTCGATTCCCGAAAAATCAGAACATCAGACCATTGCGCGGTCTTTTGATCGGCTCAGGCCGTTGGTCACTCGCACATTCGCCACGGCCATTGATATGCGATTCTTGGCGACTCGGGCGGCGGTGCCGGGGCGTTTTTCCACGCGGTCTTCCGAACCGTCGTGCAGAAAGTCGAGCACTGATTTCATCTGTTGCGTGGTGATGGGGATATCATACAATTTCATCATGACCTGAACTCCTGGGCAATGGACATCCTGACATTGAATGTCTAAGTCAAAAGCAACCCTGATGCCAATTCTCGAGAGAAAAAAGTATCTTTTGCATGATTCTGTGCAAATGTTTCGTGAAGTTGCCAGAAACGTAGCATTTTTGAATCACCTATCACTAATATCTTCGCCGGGGGCGGAAAAAGTTCAGCTCAATCCGAAAGTTTCTTAATTAAGATGCAAAAAGATTTGGCACTGTTTCATCAGGCTGCTTATCTCACTGGCCCCACTGGTGTGGGTAAGTCGGAAATCAGCCTGGCACTGGCCGAACAGCTTGATGCCGAGATCATTGCTCTCGACGCCATGACTCTCTATAAAGGCATGGATATTGGCACGGCCAAACCATCGGCTGAAGATCAAAGGCGAGTGCCGCATCATCTGATTGATACCGTCTCGCCGCAGGCGACCAGCGACCTTGAGCAATATCTGGCCGCTGCCCAAACTGTGCTGCAAAACATTGCAGGGCGTGGCAAGCGTGCGCTTTTTGTGGGCGGGTCGCCGCTTTATTTGAAAGCTGCCCTGCGAGGACTATCGGAATTGCCGCATCGCGACGATGCCGTGCGTGCCCGGCTTGAATCTGAAGCGGCTTCATCGGGCGTGCCCGCCCTGCATGCCCGGCTGGCTGTGGTTGATGCTGAATCAGCAGGCAAGATTGCCGCAACCGACCTGCGCCGGGTGGTGCGATCGCTTGAGATTTATGAAGTCTCGGGTGGCGTGCCGCCCAGCCAGTTACGCGGCAGGCACGATGAACCGGCCCCGCCCAGCATGCCGGTTTTTGCCCTGTTGCGTGATCGGCCGGTGCTTTATGACCGCATCAATCGGCGGGTTGATGCCATGTTTGCCTGCGGGCTGGTCGAGGAAGTGGGCCGGCTGCCCCAGCCCCTTTCGCACACGGCACAGCAGGCGGTGGGTTATGCCGAGGTGCTGGCGATGCTGGCCGGGCAAATCAGCCGCGAGGAGGCGATGGAACGCACGAAGCTGCGAACGAGGCATTATGCCAAGCACCAGCTGACATGGTTCCGCAACCTGCAGGAGGTGCGGGGCTTTTCAGTGGAAGGTGTGCCGGCAGAGGAAGCCGTGGGCGAACTTGCCCGGCGCATTGAGATG
>JBJTRR010001053.1:0-2733 GCA_046076185.1 bacterium
GAACCAACTTCAGCAGGCCCTTGAAGCCGAGGCCATCGCCCTTGAAGATTTCATCGCAGCCTATACCACCAAAGAGGCCCGCGACTGCCTGAAACACCACCAGACCGAAATTCGCACCCTGACCGTTCGTTTCAACCAGATTCTGCGAATGTTCCACAGCATTCGCAACCAGCGACTACGCAAGTCAAACCGCAGCAAAACTTCTGGCCAGTCTTCCGGCAACTCATCATCAGGCTCGCAATCTTCAGGCAGCCAGAATTCAGGGTCTTCAGGCGCCACACCAACACAGCCGAATAATACGTCGCCTGAAATACAACCGGAAAATACAACTGCGCAAGAATTGCAATTCAATAATATCATTCCCGATTTCAATTCAAATGCAACTGACCACACAACCGAAAATTCAATCGATACGACAGATGACGTAATTGATAACACGCCTGCCCCCGAGCCAATGAAGCCGGGCGAGGCGAAGAAGCTGGAATCGCGGATTCTGATTGGTTTTACATCTGGTGTAACCGACGACCAGATGGCCCGGTTTTTCGCCGGTTGGGAAGACTGGCGAATGCAATATACAGACGACGAACTGCAGAAATTCCTGAGCAACATTCAGGAATCGCAGGCCGTTGAGCGATACAAAAAGCTCTTTCAGGCTGAGAAAGCCCGGAGGCTTCGCCGATCTCAAACACCCGACGTTGCCTGATCGACAAGCGTCGATCAGGCGAATGGCAGAAAAAAGCGGTGTAAATTCCCTACCGACGCGAACAGCACTTAGGCTGCCCGCGGCGGATGAAGGTGTTTATCACGATAGCAAAACGAGCGGCCTGTGCAAGTCTCCCAAATTATCTGATCGTTAGAATCAAAACAAAGCTAAAGATCGTACTTGCCTGATGCCGACGATGGATGAGTGAGACTCAGTCAAGGCTGGTGCGTGATCGTGCACTGGCCTTGTGATGGATGCCGGAAAAGACCGCACGAAGAGGATTTCAGAAAGCCATGGCCCGAACCGAGAGCCCGCGAACACTGCCTTATCTTATGATGGTTGCGGCACTTGTGGCGGGTGCGGCATTGCCGGTGGGCCTGGCCATTTTCAACCCCACACTGATGTTTGAGCGGGGCTGGGAGCAATTTGCCGGCAGTGGCCTGTTTTTGTTGGCGATCGCCACTCTTTCGGCCCGGTTGCTTGGTTTTTGGCGAGAAGAACAGGGTTTGATCAGGGCCGACGGTCAGCTTGAAAAAATCATTCGTGTGCGGGCCTCTGCGCCACAGGTGGCGAATCGGCTTCAGGCCGAGCCGGCGGGCAAGGTTTCAGCCGGCGATTCACTGGCCGAAAAGCGATATACACAGCTTCTGGGTGCTTCGCGCACCAGCGGGCTCAATGAATTTCAGCAGATCATGGAGCTTAACCGCGAGCAGTCAGCCCTTGACCAGGAACACGAAGCCGGCCGCTTCACGCTGACCAAATACATTCTCTATCTTCTTCCAGTCATAGGGTTTATCGGCACAGTGGAAGGCATTTCAAAGGCCCTGGCCAATATCAGCATCGTGCTGCCGATGGTGAAAGATCTTGACGGGTTCATGAACAACCTGACAAGCGTCACATCGGCCCTTCAAATTGCGTTTGACAGCACCCTGCTCGCCCTTTTCCTCTCGGCCACGCTGATGTTTCTGCAAACCATGATGCTGCGCCGGGCTGAGGATTTACTTTCGCGAATCGACCGCTGGGTGGTTGACAGGGCCCTGGTGCCGCTGGTGGCGGGCTCGTCGGTGCCTGAAGTGGCCGAGAAGCCGGTTGACGAGCCTGAAGACCTGACAGAAGAGCGGTGGGAAAACCTTTTACAGAGTGTTGATGAAATTGCCCGTGCCCTTGGTGTGGGGCTTGGCCCGCAGACGGAGAAGCTGCAGGTGGCGGTTGACAGGCTGGCCCACAGCCTTTCAGGCATGGACACGGCGACCCAGCGGCTGGGCGATGTGGGCGGGCTGACTCAGCAGATGGGCAAGCTTGCCGAGCTGGGCGTGAGGTCAACCATGGCTGTTGAGCGCATGGAACACTCGCTGGACGCAATGGCCTCTCGAAACCGATCGGAATCGGCCCTGGAAGCGGTGCGGCAGAGTGTTGAGCGAACGACGACGGCTGTCGAATCGCTGAATGCCCAGTTCCAGCAGTCGTTTGAGAAGTCGAGCCGGCAGAGCCAGGAAAACCTGGCCCGGACACTGGCCAGCCTGAAGGATGCGATTGAGCTGATCAATGTTTCCATTGAGCAGGGCAACACGCTTTATCGGGGCATTGTGCGAACGATGTTCGACCAGCGAGAGGCCGATTCCATGCGGAAAGTCGGCTGATTTCGAACTGGGCGTAAGCTGGCAAAGTTGCCGGCGTGAACCTTTACGTTTACGCTGGCGGCTTGCAGGTTCGCCACAGGCCCGACGGCAAAATCGCTATGATCAGTGAAAATTCCGCGAAAAACCGCTTGGATTGACAGCCATCAGAACTTTTACAGGTTATTTTTAAAGAGATCTTTATATTCTGGCCTGCAGCGATTATCCTGAAAGAGTTATGCATCTCGCAATTCGCAAATATCTACATCAGACAATTCAGGGAGCCTTGTTGTGATTCGACGACATTTATGGATGGTGCTGGCTGGCCTGATGGTTGCCGCCCCGGTTTTTCAGGGCCTGGCGATAGCTGCCGATCTTGTGGCAACATCCGCCCGATCGGCAGTGGCCCCGGCG
>JBJTRR010001054.1:0-5542 GCA_046076185.1 bacterium
GCGCCAGGCCCATCAGTTTGTATTCGCCTGAATTGACTTTGAATCCACAGAAATAAGTAAACGCAGAATACAAAAGGCCAAGCGAATGCGGAAATTGCATTTGCTCAATCAGTTTTATTTTATTTCCTGAGCCTGTGCCCAAAGTTGTTGTGGACCACTCCCCTACCCCGTCAAGTGTCAGAATTGCCGCCTGATCGTAAGGGCTTGCAAGAAAAGCGCTGGCTGCGTGGCTTTCATGGTGGTCGAGAAAGACCATCGGTTTTTTCAGGTCGGCCCTGCCCAACCCCTGACGAATAGCCTTTCTGGTATGGATTTTATCTTTCAGCCAGAGCGGTATGGCCATGGCAAAACTTTTAAAGCCGGCAGGGGCATATGCAAGATAGCTTTCGAGGAGGCGTTCAAACTTGACGAGTGGCTTGTCGTAAAATGCAATGTAATCGAGATCGTCGAGCGTAAGCCCAGCTTCCTGCAGGCAATAGTGAACGGCTTGCGAAGGAAAGGCGGGATCATGTTTTTTACGGGTGAATCGCTCTTCCTGGGCAGCGGCGATGATCTGGCCATCAACAACCAGGGCGGCGGCACTGTCGTGATAAAATGCAGAAATGCCCAGAATCGCCGTCATTCATGACCTCCGAATATCATTTTAATGTCGATTTCATTTAAATTCAGATTTTATACATTTCTGCCCATGGTTAAAATATCATTAAGATAAGTGCCATAGGAATTTGGGTAGCCCCTGGCCAGAATTACTAGCTGGGCGTCGTCAATAAAATTCATTCGCCAGGCGATTTCTTCAGGACAGGCGATTTTCAGGCCCTGGCGGGACTCCACCGTTTCGACAAAATTCGCAGCCTGAATCAGGCTTTCGGGCGTGCCAGTGTCGAGCCAGGCAAAGCCCCGGGTGAATTTTTCAACACGAAGCTGGCCTTTTTCGAGATAGACTCGATTGACGTCTGTAATTTCATATTCGCCTCTCGGCGATGGTTTTAAATCAGCGGCGATATCCAGCACCTGATTATCATAAAAATACAGGCCGGTGACGGCGTAGTGGCTTTCGGGCTGGGCGGGTTTCTCAACAATTCTGGTCGCCCGACCGGATTCATCAAAACTGACAACGCCATATCTCTGGGGGTCTTTCACCGGGTAGGCAAAAACCGTAGCCCCTTCATGATGAGCGGTTGCACGCTTGAGCATGGGCTGAAAACCCTGGCCGTAAAAGATATTATCGCCCAGAACCAGGGCTGAGGGTTGATTACCGACGAAGCCACGGCCAAGTGTAAAAGCCTGGGCCAGGCCGCCCGGGTTGGGCTGAATGCAATATTGAAATGACATGCCCCACTGCGAACCATCGCCAAGTAACCGTTCAAAGCCGGATATATCAACCGGTGTGCTGATAACAAGCACGTCTTTGATTCCCGCCATCATGAGAATGGACAGCGGGTAATAGATCATTGGCTTGTCGTAGATGGGCAGCATCTGTTTGGAAACGGCTTTGGTGATGGGATAGAGCCGTGTGCCGCTACCGCCGGCAAGGATGATTCCACGATATGTGTTGCCAGATGGTTTAGTGATTGGGTTCATTTATCGGTCGCTTTAACAATTATGCCAGAACATCCCGGGTTCGCCTTTTGAGCTTCTGGAATCTCCCTGCGAGAGAACATCGGGCGTTCTTCGCCAGAAGCTGACGGATTATTAATATAACTTGAAGCCTTTTTTTTGCCAACATGAAAACATGGATCTTTTCGATGATGATTAGAATTAACATAGGGATTTTCTTCTGGCAATTCGCCAGAAAACACTACCTTTTAATGAAATCCTAATTTTCTCTATTTTAAATATCGAATTAATTTTCATTTTCATTTAATCTGGTATTATTAATTTATACTTACATTTTTATTTGTATTTTAAACTACTCATACTGGGGATAAAAGACTTTATTTTGATTCAGCCGAAGTAATCGATTAGAGATTAATCCTGTTGATTTCGAACAGGTTATCGTTTCAGAACTCATTTTGAGGATTTTATTGTACATTCTTTAACTGAGAAAATATTGTTGGGTTCATTTCAACAAAATATTTTCGAATCGTGCGATAAATACGATATTCGGCAGAACTGAAAAAATATGATTAATCGATTTCAACAGTGATTCATCGCTATTGAAGAGACTTTGAGAATCAGGATAAAATTATTCATCATTCAACCCAGTGGCAAACCCGTTAAAGAGCGATCCCAATGCGTCTTGACGACAGTCCTGAAAGCCAGAATGTAGAAGATCGACGTGGTATCAAGCCTGCCCAGGCAGCCATGGGTGGTGGCGTGGTCTTGTTGGTCATGATTGTTTCACAACTGTTGGGAATTGACCCGAGAGCCTTGATGCAAGTGGCCCAGGTGGTTCAAGGCCAGGCTGCGCAGGCCCCTGCCCCAGGTGGTAGAGGTGGCGATGCGCCGCCTAAAGACGATGCAGAAAGCAAATTTGTGAGGCAGATTCTGGGTCTGACGGAAGAGGTCTGGGCCCAGCAGTTTCGTTCGATTGGGCGGCAGTATGAAGACCCTTCGCTGGTGATGTTTACCAATTCCACAAACACAGCCTGCGGGCTTGGGCAGTCGGCAATGGGGCCATTTTATTGCCCTGGTGATAAAAAAGTTTATATCGACCTGGGCTTTTTTGATGAGCTCGACCGCAAATTTGGTGCCCCTGGCGACTTCGCCCAAGCTTATGTGATCGCCCATGAAGTGGGCCATCATGTGCAAAACCTGCTCGGCTATAATGAAATCGTACAGAAGTCGAGGCGGTCAAAAAGTGAAGCCGAAGCGAATCGCGATTCGGTGCGGCTTGAGCTTCAGGCCGACTATCTGTCAGGTGTATGGGCGCACCACGCCAATAAAACCAGAAAAGTGATTGAGCCTGGCGATATTGAAGAAGGCCTGAGGGCTGCCACGGCGATTGGTGATGACACCCTGCAGAAACAGGCATCGAAGCGAGTGGTGCCCGACAGCTTCACGCACGGGACAAGTGCCCAGCGGCTGAAGTATTTTCGTCAGGGCATTTCAACCGGTGATTTCAAAGCGATCGACGCTTTCTTCCGTCTGCCATACGACCAGCTTTGATTCTGGAACGGCCAACCTGGTAAATGCTGAACATGGCGATTCATCCTACAGCAGTCATTGATTCCGCAGCCAAAATTGCGCCTGGTGTTGAAATTGGCCCTTACAGCATCATTCACGGTGCGGTAGAGATTGGCAAAGGCACGATTATTGGTGCTTATTGTGAGCTGGGAATTGCGACGGCTGCGGCCAGCGACCCGAAGCTGACGATTGGCCCCGGGTGCCGAATTCGCAGCCATGCGGTGATTTATCAGGGCAATCGCCTGGGCCAGGGTGTGCAATTGGGTCATTATGTTTCTGTAAGGGAGAACAGCGAGATTGGCACGGGTGTGCTGCTGGGCACACGCAGCCAGATTGAAGGTGACTGCAGTATAGGTGAATACACCCGGCTGCATTCTGAAGTGCATGTGGGCAAGGGTGCCCGCATTGGCCGGTGCTGCTGGCTTTACCCCAAGGTACAGTTTACGAATGATCCGCTACCGCCTACATCTGTCGTTTTACCGGTCGTCGTTCATGATCTGGCGGTTGTCTGCACGGGTGCCCTGCTCTTTCCGGGAATTGAAGTTGGGCTTGGGGCTTTTGTGGCAGCAGGCAGCCTGGTGCGTGAAGATGTTGCACCGGCGATGTTTGCCAGTGGTGATCCGGTAAGGGCCCTGTTCCCGGTAGACCGGCTGGTTGATCCGGTGCGAGGCCTGAAATTCCAGTGGCTTGAGCACTTTCGCGATCGGTATCCCGAATCGGCTCAGAGCCTGATCAGCGAACTGACGAGCCAGGCACGTGAGCTTTGCGCCCAGGCTTCAGCAGGAAAATGATTTCGTGAGTTCGTCAGCTTTCAATACCGCAGGCCCGCATGAGTTTATCGTCGGGCCTGCCCGAGATGCGCCGGTAGAGGTCGTCAATCAGCCAGTGAAAGACGACCAGATGAAGACTTTCGACCACGCCCATGTCGTGAATATCGACATGAAAATCGTGGTGTGCGATTTCTTTGAGCTTGCCGCCCGAGAAGCCGGTGATGCCGACAGTCGTCATGCTGTTGGTATTGGCCCATTCAACAGCCTTCAAGATATTCGGACTATTGCCCGAGCCAGAGATAGCCAGAAGAATGTCGCCAGGCGAAGCATAAGTTTTCAGTTGTTCAAGAAAAATTCGGTCGTAGCTGGTGTCGTTGGCCCAGGCCATGATGGCCGGGGTGTTGTCCGTCAGGCTCATGATCCTGAGTCGCTTCTGGTTTTCAAAATCCTTGAGCGGGCACTTGGCCAGGTCCTCGCACAGGTGTGAGGCGTTCGCCCCCGAGCCACCGTTGCCAATCACATAAACCCATCGGCCTGAATCATAAGCCTGATGGATCAGATCAGCCATCGCATGGATGGGGCCCAGGTCGAGCCTTTCGATTTCAAGGCGGACCCGGTCGAGATATGATTTCAGGTCAAGAACAGCACCGATCATCGTTCACTCCCCTTCTCTGCTGTTTTTTGTGATCAATTAACACGGGCGTAGTCGAGCCCAAGTGCCTTGCCCATTCCCAGCTCGGCGATGATCCGCAGCGCGTGAACGGCTTCCATCTTGTTGATCTTTGAGACACCCTCACGGCGGTTCTCAAAAACAATGGGCGTTTCACCCAGATTTGCACCAGCTTCAACACACCAGAAAAGAATTTCTTCCATGAACGAATAGCCGCGCGAACGGATTTTGTTAAACGGGATTCGCTTGAGGATTTTGGTGCTATAGCAGCGATACGAGCCGCTGTTGTCGCGGCTGGTCAGGCCCAGCCAGAACCTGGCATAGGCATTGATTCCGCCTGACATGAATTTTCGCTTCAGGTTGAACTGTTCGCCGGCGATACCACCGCCATTGATGTAGCGGGAACCGATTGTCACATCCCAGCCATTGGCGGCTCCGCTGGCCAGGTCGGGTAGAAATCGCGGCGGATGGCTGAAATCAGCATCCATGTTGATCAGATAATCATAGCCGTTTTCGACGGCAAACCGCATGCCCGTAAGCACCGCAGTGCCCAGGCCCAGCTTGCCTGGCCGGTGAATCACGTGAACACCCTTATGGGCCATCGCCAATTCGTCAGCAATTTTGCCAGTGCCATCGGGTGAATTGTCGTCGATCACCAGAATATCCGCCTCAGGCAGATACTTGCGAATTTCAGACACCAGCGGCCGCAGATTGCCTGATTCGTTATAAGTGGCCAGTGAAATGATGCGCCTGACAGCCATCTCGATCACCCTTCAACCCCAACCCTGAGGGAATTTCTCGATCATCAAGCCCTGACATCTGTTTTATATTGGCCTGATTCTGATTCAGCAGACATCTTTCCGCCGAACGATTTTTTTGACAAGGTCAAGTTAATCAATTCTATGCTTTACATAGATTATAGAAAATAGGAAGGCAGATTATCGGCGGGCCGTTCCATCATGTTTCGCGGAAAGTC
>JBJTRR010001055.1:0-4430 GCA_046076185.1 bacterium
GCCCGCGTTAACAGGGCCAGAATTTCGGCTCGGGAGAGGTTCGCACCGACACGTGGAATCAAAACAAATGCGATCGGAATTTCGCGGTCGTGGCTTTGTCTGACAATACTTACATATACAGTTTGAAGGATTGTCCATTGCCATGGGTGAAGTATTTCGCCATTTCTAAATGGCTTTGAGTCTGGCTTGAATCTCGATCGCTCAATAAAAGAAGAAAAGAGCGGGTCATCCAGGCCAAGGCCCCGGGCCATGAAGTGGGCCATCCGGCGTGCGTCCCAGCCTGGGTCGCTGGTGGTGGCCTCATAAACTATCAGATCAAAATCAGCACCCTTGCCGGCTATTTCGAAATGCTTCCATCGCTGGGACGGCGAATGGCCGGGTACCGAAAAATTCCAGACTTCCACCTTTTTGCCGTGCGCTCCGGCCATTTGATTCAATGAAACTTCCCAGAGATCTTCAAATCGCTCGGGTCTGGTCACACCCCAGCCGGCTGTTATCGAATCGCCTAAAACAGCGATGCGAATCGTATCGTGCGTCTTGGTTTCCGGGTATTCCAGGTCTCGAAGCCCGCGGGAATTGGTTTGCCAAAGCGTGCCGTAAGCCAGTTCATCGACATTTGGCTTGAGGATATATTCGCGGATGTCGTCGGTTGAGAGTATCGGCCGGCCGTCATCATCATTGTGCTGCGCAGGCCCGAGATTCTGTCGGAAGTCGGCGATCTGGCTGCTCTCGCCTAAAGTGCCAAAGCTGCGGCCGGCATCAAGCAGGGTTTCGTAATAGCCGCGTTCATTGCGTTCGTAATCGGCCCGGTTCAGGCCATTGTGTTTCAGCACTTCACGCAGGCCGACAGCGTGCGAAGGCAGAAATGGCTCGGGGATCAAGGCAAAGGCCATCAGTGCAATGATCAGGAAGATTCCCGGAACATTGTAGTTTGATGGTTTCATGATCATGGCCCTGAAATGCAACTGGCTGATGTGTAGCTGGTTAGAATCCGCTCAGGCCCCGGCCCATCATTGAGAGCCATTCACCCAGCCCGGCACTTGACCAGAGCGACCAAAGCAGAGTGATTGAGAGCAGCATTCCTGCGATGCTCAAGCCATAACGAAGTTGTGCCAGGGTTCCGGCCGGAGCCGATTTCATCACTGGTTTTTTGCGGGCATCAAGCTGCACATTGACCAGCACGGCGGCACCCAGAATACCCCAGAACAGGGCATCGGTCAGGCTGAAGCCCCAGTGCCCCCGCAGCCAGAACGACTGCCAGGCATGAAGGGCCCATGTGGCGACAAAAACAGCCACGGTTGCCACGGCCAGGGCCACGGGCTGAGGCTTTCTGCGCATGCGGAAAAAGACGGGGTTAAAGACCGTCTTGACCATGAAATCTTTCCAGTAAATATTGATACGACGCCAGTAGTCGGTGAAGCTGTGGGCCAGCAGATATTTATTGTGTGTTTCGGGCATGTGGTGGCCATAAAGGTGCAGCAGGCCGCAGGCGATGTGAAACTGGCCGGAAACACGCAGATAAAGCAGGTAATTACAGCCAAGATAGGCCCCCAGCGTGGCCAGGCCGGTGACATCCTGCGGGCGAATTAAAAGTTCGTGATAAACAATTCGGTAGAAAAGCAGGTGAGTCACGCCAACGAACATCATCTGAAGACCGCGGCGACGGGTCTGGACGATGTCTCTGGCGTAAAACCCTCGCTGAAGGCTGCGATAATCAACCACGGGGAAGTGCATGAAGCACCAGTTTGGGAGGATCATGAAATAGGATATCGCATCGGCGACAGACTCGGTTTTTTTCGCATGTTTCATCTCATACATGTAAAGCATCAGCCGAAACATGAGCATGGTGCCCGCAACCGGCCAGAATGTTGGCGGAACATAGGCACCAGCCGATGTTGACCTGACAACGGCCAGAGCAATGGCGGTGCCGGCAATAACGGCGGCCCGGGCCTGCCAGTTGATTTTTGAGATTCGGGCAAAACCGACCATCAACGCCGCGAAACCAACGACACAGACGGTTGTGGCATTGCCGAAAATCTGGGCCATGGCGACAAGCGAGGCAAAACCGGCCAGTGGTTTTTTCAGCCGGAACGGCACAATTTCATAAACGGGCAGCGAGGCAAGTGCGGTGGCAAGCACGATTTGAAAGGCTCGCCCCTCAACACGATAAACATATACAACGCCTGAAAGCGCCGCGAGATAGGCCCAGGCAGACCAGAATGCCCGATGGCTAATGTGGGCATGGGCCGGGCGGCCCTGGTCGAGGCGTTTATAAATCGTAAAAAGACGATCGGTGATACTGGCGGCAGCTGGCTGACTTTCTGGCAGGTATTGTTTATGAGGAAGCCTGTGCGAACTTCCGGCAGATGGCCGGGCCAATTCGACATGTTTCGTGTCGGATTCAATCAATCCAGAATTACTTTCGACCACGGCGTTCCCTCGCGCGAGCTCGAATCCAGTGTGGGGGTATGATCTGCCGGCGCCAGCCAGAATGCATCATCCAGATAATATCTGGCAGGGTCTTTCGCCGATCACTAGAGATTCAATCGAAATTCGGAAAATTGTCAAGTTGAATCGGTTTGACGACAAAGGGCCGTTTCATAATCGTTCTGCGGAAAAAAGGGGCAGACAAGCTTGCTGCGCTTCTAAGAGCCAGCCCTTTTTTTCAAGCTCTTCCGAAACTCGTCGTGTTGCTCAACGAACGAGAATTCAACAGCCCTGGTTCAACGCATGAATGAAAATTCAAGCGTCAGCAGCCATTGTTTGATGAATCAGGCTGGAAATCGGGCGATTTTCTTACTTTTCCTGATTTAATCGCCTGATACGTTTATTGACATCAACATTCACCGAGTGATAGGGCCGGTTCAGGTGCGCGGTGTCAAAAAGGCTTCTGGCGGATTCAACATCGCCTTCAGAAAGTGCGTGATTGAAAATGGAATGGAGATATTCAATGCCCAGCGTGGATGGCTTGAACCGGCCCGGATCGTAAAAGTCCTGGGCCAGTGGCCGGGCATGAATGGTGCCCCAGCGGTCGCGCAGGGCATTGGCCGGGCAACTGTCAACAAAGAAGCCGCGGTCTCGGTATTGCAGCGTGGCAATCACGTTATGCTTGCCTTCCACAAGCAGTTCCACCGCCTTGCCGCCAAGCTGATGGGCATGAAAGCGGTCGAACATGATCGGCCGACCGCCTCGCTGGGTGTGGCCAATTTTACGAGTAAAAATGGCGGCATCGGCTGATTCATTCCGCCTCTTTCTGGTGAAGAAATCGTTGCCGAGTTCCTTCACCAGAAGCCGCTTGATGGCCTCGGCGGCACCGGAATACTGTACGTTACCGGCCGGGTCCTGACTGGCCGAGACCGAGCCATAGGGCAGGCCGTCTTTGTCAACAATGCCTTCGGAGACGACGATCACGGCATGCTTTTGATAATCCAGAACGCTGACGAGTTTATGTACCAGTGGCTCGGGGTCAACCGGCGATTCGGGCAGCAGAATCATGTCGGGCTGGCCGTAAGCCGCCCCCAAAGCGATCATGCCGCAATCTCGCCCCATGACTTCAATAATCGCCACGCGGCGATGACTTTCTGCCGTGGTGCGGATGCGCTGGACATTTGACGACGAGACAAACACGGCTGTGGCATAGCCTGGCGTGGCGTAATTGATCATTTCATCAAGATCAAACGGCCGCCCGGCCCGTTTTTTGTAACGAAAGCCACGTTTGCTGGCTGTGTCAGCTTCTCGAATCCACTCGTCCTGCTCGTCGAGATAATTCAGGCCAAGGTCGTTATCGATTGTCTTGGGGGCAAGCACAACCGGGAGATGATCAGCCATGGCCTGCATGCCGTTGAGCGTGCCATCGCCACCAATGCACACAAGGCCATCAACCTTGAGCTGGGCCAGACGACTTGCCGCCAGAGAGATGGTCTCTTTGTCGTCGCCGCTGATGTAATCACGCGAAGCGCCCAGAATGGTTCCGCCCAGTGTCGGGTCAAGTTCCGGAATCGTTGTATAAAGCGGGTTCAGGTGCACATGCGGCACTTCAGGATTCAGCAGGCCGTTAAAGCCTTTGATGATGCCGAAAACTTCAATCTTAAGCTGGTTGGCCCGCTCGACCACGCCCGAGATGGTCGCGTTCAGGGCCGGGGTGTCGCCGCCAGCCGTGAGAACCGCAATGCGCTTCATTTTCAGTTATTTCCCCGTCTTGGCATGCGCAGAAATCAGGCAGGCTCATCAGTTGTATCTGACTTTTCAACCAGTTTCAGGTGAACTTTCAGGCGAGGTGCCCGAATCTGAATCTGGTCGCCTACACTTAACTTTCGGCGTTTTCTTGATTCTTTCAGGCCGTTGACGCTCACAAATCCATTGCACGCCGACGGTTCGGAGGTCGGGAGCCTACGCAGATAGCGTTGCATTTTCAAAAGAAAGGGAAGACG
>JBJTRR010001056.1:0-5015 GCA_046076185.1 bacterium
CCCTTAATTGCGATATCTCAATTAACATTTTTAGCCCCTCACCAATTGATATACTTTTGCCGCAGCCGACATGATAAAGCCCGGTGGAACCGGCTAATTCAGCCAATTGAAATATGGCCTTGGCAGCATCGCGAATATCAAGAAAGTCGCGGCGGTTGCCGAGTCCAAAGGCTTTTATTTTAATAGGATTTTCTGCCTTGCGACTGATAATCTCTGCAGCATAGCGGCCCCAAGCCTGCGCCTGCCCCTGGCCAGGCCCACATAAATTAAAAAGCCTTGCCACCACTGGCTTAACCTTTAAATTCGCCCCTAGTATCGCTTGCGTAGCGGCCAGTTTGCTCCGGCCATAGTCGGTGAGAGGCTTGGCTTCGTAATTTTCAGACACTGGCAGCATCGATAAAGGCACTTCCCCAAGCTCGGCCGCCGATCCGGCATGCACAATTTTGATGGGTGCCGTTGATTCGATAACAGCCTGAAGCAACTCGGGAATCCAGTTGAAATTGGCTTCCCATAAAATGTCATGGGGTGCCGGCGGTGTCGCCCCGGCCAGATTTACAACCACATCAGGCTGATGAAATGCAATCAGTTCATCCCAAAACGGCTTCCTCTTGAAATCACCATGAAGCGAGTCAGAATTAAATCGCAAATTGCTGTCCACTCGATTTCTTGAAACACAAATGGTTTCAATTTCAGAATGATCACGGCATATTTGCCCAAAGTTCCTGCCCAGAAAGCCAGACGATCCGGTAATCAGCCATTTTGACAATTTACGATTCATCACATGGCACACTAAGCAGACAATATTTTGAGGCGTGGCTTTGCCGGCAATTGCAATTCCATCAGCGACTCCCGGCCCAATAATTTCAGGCACGCCGCCAGCACATCAGCCGGTTGCATTTCGGTCATGCAGCGATGATGTTTCTCGGGGCAAATGCCTTTCTGGCAAGGCCCGCAATCAATCTGTTTCTGTAAATGCAATCCCTGCGGATGAAAGGTCCGCGTCCATTCAATATGGGTCGGACCGAACAGCGACACGGTCGGGACGCCAAAAGCCGTGGCGAAATGCCGTGGCCCTGAATCCGTTGTAACCACCAGCCCCGACCGGCGGATCATCGCCTTGGAAAGCCCTATACTCTTGGGCTCGTCGGCCAGTGAAACCACTCGAGTGTCGCCCGCCAGACGCACAATCTCACGGGCGTTGTCAGCTTCCGCCGGGCCGCAGATCACGGCCACTTTCGCTCCCGGAACAAGCCGCACCAGCATTCGGCCCAGCTCGGCAAAATGCTCAACAGGCCAGTTTTTTGCCGGGCCAAAAGCGCCCCCCGTATTAAACACAATCAACGGGTCGGCCTGGCCCAGATTCAGCCGGCTGCAAGCCAGATCGGCCGACCGCTTATCATCAGCCGTTGTCTTCTGTTCAAGCTGCCGGCCCATATCCGGACAATTCAGATACTGTGCCAGATGCATGTAGTATTCAACCACCGGCATTGGTTCGAAGCCTGCAGTTGTGCGGTTTGGCGGCACCAATCGATCAGTAAGCAGAATGCCCCGGCCGCCGCGTGAATAACCCACTCTTCGCTTCACTCCACTGCGCCACGCCATAACCGCCGAGCGAAACGAATTCGGCAGCAGCACGGCAAGCTCTGCACCAAGCATTTTAATTTCTGAAATCACCGATTTTGGCTGATGTTCGAGCATGGCCGAACGATGATCAAGCAAAATGGTATTATCGACGCATAGAAGACCATCAAGCACGGGTCTGACAACCGGTTTAACCACGGCATGAATCGCTGCACCCGGAAAACCGGCCCGCAGGGAACGAAAAAATGGCGTTGCCATGACGGTATCGCCAATCAGGTTCGGGCAAAAAACGACGATATTCATACTGCCTCCATGCTTGATATCATTCGTTTTCTCGCAGAAAAACCAGAAAAAGTCAAGCCCGGCTGGCCAGATAGTTGTTTGACAAGAGCGGCTTTTCTGATACGATAATCATATTGCTCAGCAGGATTTCTCACGATTTTTCGTGATACCTTCCCGCCGGAATCTCTGTCACTGAGTCTGCCTGATGTCAATCCGATTCTCACTGCTGTTATTCCTGTGCATTCCGGCTCTTGCATGGCAGCCTGCAATTAAGGCCGATGCCTTAGCCGAAAAAGCGGTTCAGGTTCGTTCGCTGCTGAAGAACCGCTGTTTTTCGTGTCATGGCTCGCTGAGCCAGAATGCGGGGCTGCGGCTTGATTCAGTCGGGCTGATGAAAAAAGGTGGCGAATCCGGCGCAGCGATTGAGCCTGGTAACGCGCAGGATAGCGAACTGGTTGACCGCATCTGCAGCGCTGATGCAAAGCTGAGAATGCCGCCGGAAGGCTCGCCGCTGAGCCCCGCCGAGATTGATCTTGTCAAGGCGTGGATCAATTCCGGTGCACCAGCCCCGCCCAACGACAAACCCGAACCAGACCCACGCAGCCACTGGGCATTCCAGAAACCTGTCAAGGCACCCATGCCAAACGCGGCTTCAAACCCGGTTGATGCTTTTGTCAGCTATTCCTTAAATCAAATTCGCTTAAAACCTTTGGCCACAGCCGATAAAGCCACGCTCATCCGCCGGGCCACACTCGACCTGACAGGCCTTCCACCGACACACGACGAACTTCTGGCTTTTCTGGCCGATGATCGCCCCGATGCTTACAGGCGGGTGATTGACCGCCTGCTGGCCAGCAAGGCTTATGGCGAGCGTTGGGCCAGGCACTGGATGGATATCTGGCGATACAGCGACTGGTATGGCCGGCGATATGTGCCCGATGTCTGGAACAGTGCCCCGCAGGTCTATCGCTGGCGCGACTGGATTATTGACAGCCTGAATGCCGACACTGGCTATGACCGCATGGTTCAGATGATGCTGGCAGCCGACGAAATTGCCCCTGGCGACCAGAAAAACCTTGTCGCGACTGGCTATCTCGTTCGGAACTGGTATGCCCTGAACCCGCACCAGTGGAAGCGTGACATTGTTGAACATACCGGGAAGGCCTTTCTGGGACTGACGTTCAACTGCGCCCACTGCCACGACCACAAATACGACCCGATCCGTCAGGACGATTATTTCAAATTCCGGGCCTATTTTGAGCCGATCGAGCTGCGGCAGGATCGCTGGCCCGGCGAAGCCGACCCCGGCCCGTTTCAAAAATACGATTATTCCGTACTCCGCAAAATCGTCATGAATGGCTCGATAGGCGTTTTTGACGAAAAACCTGATGCTCGCGTGCCGCTTTATCGCGGTGGCGACGAACGCGATATCCGCACCGACCGCGAACCTATCGGCCCGGGCATGCCTGCCCTGCTGGAAACCGGAAACAAGCCCAAGCCGCTGAATCTACCCACCGACGCCTACTATCCAGGGCTTAAACCATGGCTTCGCAAGGCTCTGCTTGAACAGGCGGAAGGCGAACTGGCCGCCGCCCACTCGGCTTTGAATCAGGCGGCAACAGACCTCAAAAAACAGGCTGAAGCAAGTGCCGTTGCCGTTCAGGCTGAAAACGACAAAACCAACAAGGCCGTTTTGCGATTAAAACGAACGGAAATAGCCATTGCCGCCATGCAGGCCAGGCAAATGCAATTCAAGTCGGCCATGGCCAGGCTTGAACTGGCCCGTGGCCAGATTTCGGCCCTGAATGCTCGCACCGCCGCCGACGACGCCCTATATGCCAGCCGCCCCGACCCGAAACGTGCCGATACACTACGAATTGCCGCGATCGATGCCGAATGGCTGGCGGCTGGACTGGCCAGACAGAATGCATTAGCCCAGGCCGAACTGGCTGCCCAGGATGCCGAATTGCAAGTCGTTTCTGCCAGGGATGATGCTGCAAAAACCGCCGCACAGGCCGCAAAAACCACCGCTGCCACGGCATTGACGAAAGCATCAAACGACGTTGCCGCCGCCGCAAAACTGGTGAAACCGGCCACATACACACCGCTGAGCCCGATTTACAAACCAACCAGTTCCGGCCGACGAAAGTCTCTTGCTGAGAATATGACTCGCAACGACCATCCGCTCACGGCCAGAGTCGCTGTTAACCATATCTGGAATTGGCATTTTGGCAGGCCACTGGTCGATACGGTCGCTGATTTTGGCCGTAACGGCAAGGCACCCAGCCACCCGGAACTTTTAGACTGGCTTGCTGTGGAATTTATGGAAAATGGCTGGAGCCTGAAACACCTGCACCGGCTCATCATGACATCTGAAGCCTATCAGCGGGCGTCAGCCTCAGCCGATCAGGCCGATCAACTGGCCAGAGACCCGGAAAATCGGCTGTACTGGCGATTTCAGAGGCGAAGGCTTGAGGGCGAAGCCATTCGCGACAGCATTCTGGCCAGCACTGGAACTCTCGACCGCACGGCCGGCGGCCCCCCGGTTGAAAACACTGCCGAAGCCGAATCGAAATCGCTCCGTCGCACAGTTTATTTCGCAACATATCCAGAATCGGGTGGCCGATCCCAATTCATGGAGACATTCGACGCCCCTGATGCCTGTGACGCTTACAAGCGTACCCGATCAATCGTGCCGCAACAGGCCCTGGCTATGGTCAACAGCACCCTTATTCAACAACAAAGCGGCATTCTGGCTGCCAAGCTCTGGGAAAAAGCGACAAAATCCGAAACCCAGTGTGAAAAGCAGAATCAGGCATTTATCAGACTTCTGTTTGAAACCTGCCTGAGCCGTCAGCCCATGCAGGCCGAAGCAGAGAAGATTCAGAAATTTCTGGCCCCGGGCATTACCGGCACGCCGGAAGAAGCGGCCAAAGCAAGGGCGGGGCTGGTCCGGGTGATCTTTAACCACGATGATTTTCTAAGCATTCGGTGAGGCAAGAACCATGAAAAACCAACAGTTTGATGCCCACACCGGCTATTGCGGCTGCCACTCCTCGCGACGAGCTTTTCTGGCAGACTGGGGCATGGGCTTCACTGGCCTCGCCATGGGTTCCATCCTGCATCGCGAGGGCATTTCCCGTGCCACTGCA
>JBJTRR010001057.1:0-7504 GCA_046076185.1 bacterium
CTAGAAATCTGTCGATTCTGAAATGATAACCGGATTTCCACAGGTCAACAGCCATCTCGGTAGCAATCAGCCCCGGCCGCGTCTTTGACGAATATCCAAATGCAATCGAACTCGCCGCCCTGGTATAGCTGTTCGCTGCAAAAAGCCAGCTTTGTACAATATCAAAATTACCGCTCTTTAGCCAATTTGCCAGCTTCATCAGTGCAAACGGATCAATCTTCAGCGGCTTGCCAATAACGCTGATGGCAATTCCTGCTTTCTGAAAATCTTCCTCGAGACCACCTGTCCGTGTCAGCACGCCCACCTGAACATCATGTCCTCGTTTTTTCAGCTCCCTGCACAACAATAGCAACTGTTTCTCAGCACCACTTCTGTCAAGTGTCGGAATTATCTGGGCAATTTTCATTTCAGCCATCCATGCCTTCAAATCGTTTCGATACAATCACCTTATCATACGACCACTTCTTGTTCAGCCTGCCCTGCCCTCATTTAACCACCGTGCAGCATCCAGAGCATGATAAGTGATAATCATATCAGCCCCTGCCCGTTTGAAGGCCAACAAAGTTTCCAATACCACCCGCCGTTCTTCAATCCAGCCGTTGGCCGCTGCCGACTTCAGCATCGCATATTCGCCTGAGACGTTGTAAACCGCTGTTGGCATCCGAAACCGATCTTTCACCCGTCTGAGAATGTCAAGATAAGCGAGCCCCGGCTTAACCATGACCATATCTGCCCCTTCAGAAACGTCCAGCGCAACTTCCCTCAAAGCCTCTTCCGCATTGGCCGGGTCCATCTGATAGGTTCGCCTGTCGCCAAACGACGGTACGCTCTCAGCAGCCTCTCGAAAAGGCCCGTAATAACCACTCGCAAATTTGGCGGCATACGACATAATCGGAATATTGTTGAAACCTTCCCTATCCAGCCCAGATCGAATTGCCGAAATCATCCCGTCCATCATACCTGATGGCGCGATCACATCGACCCCCGCGCGGGCATGACTCACAGCCTGTTGGGCAAGCAATTCAAGAGTTGCATCGTTATTAACATCGATCCCATGACTCGTCTCGACCAAGGGCCCGCAATGCCCGTGACTGGTATATTCGCAGAAACACAAATCAGAAATAACCACTAGGTGAGGAGCCTGTGCTTTGATAAGCCGAATTGCATGCTGAACAATTCCGTCATCATGGCAGGCACTTGCACCAGTGTCGTCTTTGATCTCGGGAATTCCAAACAAAATAACCGCTGGAATCGACAGATTCGTTAGTTCTGTTACAGCTTCACCAAGCCGGTCAAGCGACCACTGAAACTGACCAGGCATCGATTTGATCTCGCGTTTCAGGTTCGTTCCATGATAAACGAAGAGTGGGTAGATTAGATCATCAACCCGAAGGTGGTTCTCGCGCACCATGTCTCGAAGACCTGGCAAGCTGCGCAGTCGCCTCATCCGCACTTGGGGAAATTCGGGTTTGCTCATCGTTGTGGCTCTCGTAAATCTATTTGATATAGTGGCTTGTGTTTATTTTACCAAGGCTTGGGCTGCTTTTGTTTTCAGCCCGAGATAGGCTTCCGAGTAGATAATCAGGGCGTCAGCCAGATCGCTGGCGGTCTTTTTGTACTGGTCTGGGCTTCTTGGAATGGCACCGAATTCCAGCTGGATGCCGTCAATGTTGCCACCGTTTTTGCTGCCATAAGTCTGGGTTATATAGCCGCCGTTATACCGGGCATCTTCCGGCACCTTCATGGCCGGGTCTGGCTTAATCGTATAGCCCCTGTTAACCATCGTTCCAAGAACGCTTTTATCACCGCTGAAAGCGGCTTCACCCTGGGTGGCAAGCATTGTTTTCACGGTCGATCTGTTCTGAGTCCCTCGAAAAATGGTCTCCCTTTCCGCCCCCTGACCATGAATATCTATGATGATTCCTTTCGAAAAATCCCGGTTAACTTGATCACGGGCTTTGGCCAGGGCAGCATGATAAGCGTCGTAAACTCTTTTGGCAGAATCGTTTTCATAGGCTCCTGCGGCTGCTCGGTTGGCATCGGCATGGCGTCGGGCAAAGTGGGCAATAATCAGATGGGGCTTCTTGCCCGTTTTTTCTTTCAATGCATCCGCAACAGCCCTTGCCAGGCGATCGGTATAAGTGTCACGAACTACCACAAACTTATCTATTCCCATGCCTTTACGTTCAGTTGATCCTTCTATGTTCAGGCTCCCTCCATGCGGTGCTGAGATTAAAATAGGCAGTTCACCCTCCTCAATCTCAATAAGCTCGCTGAGAACGGAACTTGTTGCGGCTGGCGGGGCCGGTTTGGTTTGAGTTGCGGCCTTCTGCTGTCCGAAAGCCACTGAAAAGTCAGGCCAGAAGATCCCTGAAATGACTATGTAAAATAGACTTAAGCAAATGGCACGGTGCTTCATGGTTCGCTTTGCCTTATTCGCATGAAAGACGCTGGTTCGACAGGAATTATCCATATTTCCGGCATTGATCGCAATTGTGCCCAAGGCTAAATCACGTCATATTTGAGTTGCGAACAGGTTGGCTGGCTTGGCAAATTGCAAAATCTTTTATAGAAAATCAGGTAATGCCTGTTGGTTGGATAATCAGGTTTGCGAAAAGATGTTTGACTGTTCGGCTCAGGCAAAATAGCTTTTTGATTTCCCGCCTCTGCAATATTTGCTCCTGTAAGTTTATCGATCATATTTCAGCAGGAATAAACAATCAGGGAAGACTGTGCAATCTTTATTAAGATTGCGAAACATTCGGAATGCTGGTCGGTTTGGTCTTCGACTAACCGGCACGAGGTTACCCGTTCATCGGGTCTTGCTGGAAGTGGAGTGCAATGATGCAGACAACAGGTCATGGATCGAACAGGGCCGGGCAAAGCCACAGCGGCAGGCCTCTTTTTCATCAGTCGAAAATCCGCAAGACGCCTAATGATGTGGCCAGGCCTGACGATGCATTGACTGCCCCGCTGAAGAATCGCATCAAGGCGAACCGCGAACAGGTGCTGCCTCCCAGTGAAAAAAACATGCCTGAAATGAAATCGGTGATGAGTGCCGCTGTGCCAAGGCAACCAGTTACAAATCATTCCATGAAAGACCTGGCGATTCAGTTCTGGCTCCTTGCCGATGCCTATCGACCTGTCGATGTGATTGGAATTCATGCAATTCTTGAACTGGCTCAATGTCGCTGGAAAAACCGGCGGCTTTTTGAGCAATACATATCAAATAATTCACGTGAAAAACTTCTGGTTGAGCGTCGCCGCAGGGCCAGGAATTCCAGAAAGGCACATCGCTGGTTTCATCGCCTGAGGCAGGATCCTGTAAAATCACTGAACCAGCTTCGCCAGACCAGTCAAGGCATTGCCCGGGTCCTGCAGGCAATAGATAATATTTCTCTTGAGCTTGATCAGCCTGATGGATCATGGACATCGAGGCAATTCGAAACGATCGTGAATTTATCGGGGTTTTCGATATTTGAATTATGGAGTCAGGTGAGCCTGCGAAAACTGTGGGTTGCATGGTATTCCAGCTATCCTGACAGCGAGGTATTCAATCGGACAATCTTTAATGCAATTCAGCCGCCTGACGAATTTCACTGGCGAGTGATGCACGCCACTGATGACCTTTGCCCAGCAACGGAAGGCAGGCGCCAGATGAAACTCTATGTGACGCGTCTGCAAATGCAGTTCAGGAGCGAGCTTGCGGAATTGCAATCAATTGAAGCCCAGCTTGATGAATTAAACACAATGGCGGCTGGCTGGGTCGATGGGAATAATTCATTTCAGCATCTGATGCACCTGAAGCACTCGAACATGACTGATAGAAGGACCAGAGAGCTTCTGGAACAGATAGCCAAAGCCCCTCGTGCTGATCAGAAACAGCCTTATCAGCTTGATTCAGAACTGCTGCCGCCCGAATGGCGAAAAATGTTGTTGGAAAACAGGCCTGAGCAGGCAGTTCTCAAACAACCATCAGATTATATTTCCGTAAAATCGTCTGAAAATAGAACTCCATTGGATTATCAGGCACACGATCAGGCAGTGGCCGTTGCCATCAACAAGCCGGAATCGGGTATGGAAAAAGCGGCAAATGTGCGTTCTGTTGGTCAGTCGATCCAATCCCAGAAACCTCTTGAATCGGCTCGCCAAAAGTTTGAAGAGCTCTATCAGCAGCTTGGGCTCGATGCCATTTCCGAAACTGCGAAAGCTCGACAGGATCAAATTCTTGCCATGGATAACGTGCTTGCAGCACAGGTTATTTTCATGTCGGCGGCGGAAGAAATGGCAGAGATGAAGAATCGTGACAGCTCGTTGCCTCAACCTGAAGCCATCAGAAAATCAAATGAAATCAGAATCATCACTCAGGAAGAAGTAAAACCAGGTCTGATGGTTTTGAACGAACCTGCCGATAATGCCTTGCTTCAGAATAACTCAGAAAAACGGTTCAGCCGTCGGGGGCGAGGTAAATCCAGGCAGATCAGGCAAGATTCCAGACATGAAAATCGACCTTTGAATCAAATGAACCAACCGGTCAAAGAAATGGAAGAAAGGTCGTAAAATCAAATGATTTCATCCGCTTCAATTTCTATTTCGATGCCTTGTCAGAACCAGTCAGAAATGCAATCAGGTCTCGCACAGCGGCTTCACCCAATGTGCCTGTCAGCCCCTGTGGCATGATCGAACTGGTTGAGGGCTTGAGTTCTTCCACCTCATCCATAGCGAATTTCAGGCTTCTGGCATCAGTGTCAAGAACTTCCAGCTCGTTTCCGGGTAGCGAACGCACGACGCCCATCGCCACCTGACCATTTTTCATAGCGACTGTAAAACTAGGATATCCTGGATGAATCCGGTCGCTCGGTGCATTCATATGGTGAAAGACAAGTGAAGGATCTTTACCCTTAAGGCCAGTGAGGTCAGGCCCAATCTTGCCACCTTCATTGCCATAGACATGGCAATTGGCACATTTTGCACCCTGTGAGTAAAAAACCTCCTTGCCTTTCAGGGCGTTACCGCCTGATAGCTCATAAGGAGGCGGAGCGATAGCCACGGTGGCTTCTGGCAAAGGCTCTGGTGCCCAGGGCACCAGGAAATTCGCCGCTGAAATCTCTTCGGAATGAAATTTTCCATCTTTTTCCAGTTTCGATTCAATCTTGATGAAATCATCAGTCAATTTCATTTGACTGACTGGAAAATTTAATTTGAAATCCTGTTCAATACCTGCCGAATCCAGTTTTAGATTTAATTTGTGTTGCTCATCAACGACAGATGATTTCAATGTCTCGCCATTAAATTCAACTTCAAATGACCGACCTGATCGGATTGTTAGCTCTTGCATGCCTTCCGGTAATTTCAGCCAGAATTGCATTCGGATTTCCTGATCAGTTTTTTTCCAGGCCTGCAAAAATTCTTTAATGTATTCATCATTTTTTGAAAGCTCTGCAAGTTCTTTCATTTCTATTGGATAGGGAATAATAATATTTGGCAATGGCTTTTTGGAAGTAGTATTCGGAATCTTGGCCGAGATACCCTGAAATGTAGCTGTAATCGAAATGTCGCCAATAGTTCTCCGATAAAAATCTGGAGAAACCGCCGGGTCTGTTGTAAGAATAAAAGTTCGTCCACCCTTTTGTGGTTCGATCGCAACAACACGTGCTGCGGCCATTTTCTCTCGGCCCAATAAGATCCTCGGGTCATCAGGCCGGGTCACGCCTTTCGGCCAATTTCCTGCCAGCAGATATTCATAGATAAACGGCTTGATTGCATCAACACTGATCTCTTTATCTGAGTAAGCGACCCACCGGCCCGGGCCAATCGAAAAAGCCTTGATTTCAATCGCTTTGACATGTGAATGGGTTGTCGAAACATTCAAGGCGAGCAAAATTGCTAAAATCCGGGAAAATGGCAGTGTTTGCGGCATATGGCGATGACCCTTGAAAGATGATTTTTGAAAGCCTATTCTCTGATAAACATTGCGAAGTGTCAACAAGTTTCATCCTGGCTTAAACATCGGGGCTTTTCAGTCATGCATTGGTTTTGATAAAATACCCTTCCGTAATGTTGCAAGCATGGCAAAGAAACTTGTTGGAGAAAAACCGTTGAATCTGACACTTGAAGCGGCACTGGTCACCAGCGAGTTGCATTTCGAAAAAGAAATGAATTATTTTTTTACCGGTCGATTCGTCAATGTTGCTCGTGACGAAGAGTTGCCGAATACAGGTTCTTTTCTGGTACGAAAAGTGGCTGGTGACGAAATACTGCTTACGCGTGGCAGCGATCAATCAGTAAAGGCTTTTTTTAATGTTTGTCGTCATCGGGGCACAGCTCTGGTGCAGTCGGCAAAGGGCACTGCGGCGAAATGCCAGATGGCATGCCCATATCATGCGTGGACATACGACTGCAGCGGCAAATTATTGGCAGCCCCTGGAATGAAAGAAGTGACTGGTTTTCAGGCGGATGACTGGGGCCTTACGCCTGTCGCCTGCAAGTCGTGGGGCGGTTTTGTTTTTGTAAATACTGACCGAAAAGCCGGCCCCCTTGCAAATTATCTGGCTGATTTTCCATCGAAATTTGCAAATTGGCAGGTCGATCAATTGCATTCTGCAGCTGAAATTGAATACGACGTTGCTGCGAACTGGAAGTTAATTCTTCAGAACTACAGCGAGTGCCTGCACTGTCCGTCGGTTCATCCCGCCCTGGCCCGGCTTTCGCCGCCGACCAGTGGTGCGAACGACCCACCCAATTCCTGCTATCTGGGCGGTAAAATGTCGCTGAATGATGGCATCCAAACCATGACATTCTCGGGTTCCTCCCATCGCCCCAATCTTCCGGCACTCCATTCTGACCAGTCAAGACATGTTTATTATTACATACTGTTGCCAAACCTCATGGTCAGTTTTCATCCGGATTATGTGATGACTCATCGGCTTGAACCAGTTGCTTTTAATCGCACTCGCATTATATGCCAGTGGTTGTTTCAGCCGTCCACAATCGCCATGCGAGGTTTTGACCCGGCCGATGCCGTTGGATTCTGGGATTTGACCAATCGGCAGGACTGGCAAATGTGCGAGCTCACCCAGAAAGGAATGTCATCCAGGGGCTATTCGCCCGGGCCTTATTCGCACAGAGAACACCTGCTGTTTGAACTCGATAAGGTTATGGCTACACAAAGTTCAGGAAACAATGGCTGATTGCAATTTCAATATCATTTAATTAATGCTTTCAAGGAAAACTTTCAGGCTTCTTGCCATTTTCTCCCAGCCCTGGCGAGTTCTATCGATATAATCAGCCCAATCTGGTTGCATTTCATGACGGATGGTTAATCGGCAATGTTCGCTGATTTGTCTGATTTCAACACGGACTTTGGAATCATTCCCGGTTATCTGCCCAATGGCCCAGGTAAATTGTAATTCCGTTGGTTTATTTACAATTTGATATTCACCGACATGATCAATCAGCATCTGATTTCGATTAACGAGAAATGAGAATCGACCACCAGGTCGGG
>JBJTRR010001058.1:0-4471 GCA_046076185.1 bacterium
ATTATTAATGTCTTCGAACCAGAAACCGATGAGGAAGTATGAACAGACCCCCACAAGTTCCCAGAAAATGAAGATCATGAAGATCGAAGGGCTGGCAATCAGCCCAAACATGGAAAAGCAGAACAACGAAAGATAGGCAAAGAAGCGTGGGTATCGTGGGTCGCCATGCATGTATTCCATGGCATAAATATGAACCAGCATGGCAATGAAGCTGACCATTGCAAACATAAGAGCTGCAAGAAGATCAACATACACACCAAGGGAAAGGGTCAGCGGCTGACCAAGTGAGCCACCCAGAGCCGTCCAGATATATTCCGCTTTCCAGACGAGCTTACCACCATGGGCCGAGCCTGATTCGCCACCTTCGGAACTGCCGCCGCCTTCGCCTTTTGGCTTTTCACTGTGGTTGCCGGTAGGAGCATGTGTGTCATGCTTGTCGGCGGCCTTATGGTCAGCGGCAGGTGCATCTGAGTCAGCCGGATGAGCTGCAGCGGGGGCATGATCGTCATGTCCACCAGAACCGTGAGACGCATCGCTGCCCGAGCCGTGTTCATCATGATGGGCATGAAGGCCTGTGAAGGCCGTAATACCAGGCCCCGTGACGATATAGCTGAACAAGCCAAATGCACTCAGCCCAAAGCAGGTTGCGATGGTCGCAGTGGCGACATAGGCATTTTTATTGCCCAGAATTCGCATACCTAGAATCTGGACGGTGAAGGATGCCAGAGGGAGCAAAACGACGGCGATGTAGAGCCAGACTTGCCAGTGTTCCATGTTTCGACTTGGCGAATACGCCCCGATCAGGAGTTATCTGCTTAATACTCAAGCAGATAGCGGATAATTTATGTCAGTCTGTCAACGATCCGGCAGGAGAACCAGCCGCGTTTGAACTTTGTGCATGATGTCACAAAGTCCGCTTTAATTGCAAGACCCAACTCAACGAATTTATCATGAATCACTCCCACCCAATCGACCAGTTGATCTGACCGGAATTTTCACATATTCTAAGAGCTGAAAACTGGCTTATGAATGTTCTACCCGAGACTTAAAACGATGAATCATCAATATCACCGCCAGTCGCAGCTTCGGGTTTCCGTTCTAATCGTTTTGTACTTATGTACTTGTAACCTGTTTACGGTTGAAGCTCAACAAAGACTTGCGACAGACGCAACACCGAGTCTCTGGATTCGACCAGTCGGCCTTGAAAAAGTCTGGGCCGGTGTGATCGATCTTACGCGTGGCACTCGGTTTAAGTCGCCCGCTGAAGCTATTGCAGCGGCCAAGGCCACAGGGCTTCAACCTTATGGTGGCAACAAAACACTGGAAGCGGCGATATCGATTTTTAACCCTGAAATTGCGAAATTTTTCGGCAGGCTCGATAAATCGATCATCTCGCTTCAGCCCGATCAGACGACAAAAACCGTGAACTGGCGAATGGGGCTGTCTCAGGACGACGGCACCCTGGAATCGCTGATTACTGCACTGCGACTTGAATCTCCCGTAATTCCAACTAAATCAAATACTTATGAAGAGCTATCCCCGGGCCTGACAGCCGCACGAAATGGTAATGAACTTTATTTCGGTTCATCGCAGAAGCAGATGGAATACGCCATTAAATCGCGTTCTGATATGGCTTTACTTTCTGAGAAACCACCGGTCGACGCCGGGATGTGGCTGGTGGCCGATCCTGCCAAATGGCCTCCTGCGATCGCACGCAACATCAATGAATTTATAGGCTTGCAGACGGTCAGGCGGCTCGCTGCGGGCAAAGAAGTTGAAATCCGGGTTTTTCCGTGGGGCGAATCCGTTCAGGCCGAATGTCTCGACCTGTTTCGTGCCGCTCCCGTCAGTCCTGTCCAGCCTGAATGGCTGACCCAATGGGAAAAAGGTCTTGGCGGTAGGCTTATGGCCCAGGCAAGCATCGGGCTTGACCCTCGTAAACCCTTTTGGAGTCAGCTTTTCACAATCATCACTGAAATTGAGCGATCAATCCCGGGCAGAGAAAATGTGGCGAGCGCACGCGACCGCATCAACCTGGCTGCACTTTTGGCAAGAATCAGCCCCGAGACAGATCTTTACCCGAACCTGACTGGCATTACGGCTGGCGTTGTGACCCCTGATGCTCCCGGCGGGCAACCAACGGTTGTTGCAACTCTGCATGCCCGCGATGCCAGTGCGACACAGGTGCTTGTAGAAAAAGTAGTTATGCCACTTTTCCGAACAATCGGCGACGACCCGAAAAACCCCAGAACCAAGCCTGCACTGCCTGATCGCGACTCTCGCATCAGGGGCATTTCACTGGTCCAGAACAGGCCAATTTATCTGTTTATTGAGCAAACAGATATCTATCTTGTGTGGGGCGCCCGTAATGTGGCAGAACTGACTGTGAATCAATTAGCCAGCAAGCCCGCCAAGACATCAGTTGCTGAAAGCTGGTTTAACCAGTTGGCCGCTTCAGGGCCAGTTCACAGGGCCGTCACAATTTATCCCGAGGCCCTTGTTCGCTGGCTAATTCTGAATGGAGAGAAATCGACAGTCTGGACGGATTCGGCAACCGGTTTACCGCCTGTCGTCTGGCTCGGACGCAACACAAACGGCACCAGCCGGGACGTCATAGTTTTTAGTGGTTTTAGAACTTACGTTCAATCATTAACAAGCCGGATTCCGAATCCGGAACCAAAGACAGACTAATCGTTTGGCAATAGATTTTAGTTAATCGTTAAAACCAGGCAAATCCGCAGAATGATCCTATTCATTAAATGAGTAACCTTTGCTTACACCATGCGTGAGTAGTTTAGTGGATTATTTTGCCGGGTTGTCGATGAATGGATTGAGATTCGTGCATCAGCTTGCCTTTCGGAAATCACCGATTGGCCGATCATCCTGAAGGAGTGGGATATGGCATTTCTCAATGGTCGGGTCAGTTTCGTTCGTTTTGCTGTTGAACATCAGGCTGAAGGCCCAATGGGCGTGGAAACTATTGAGAAACTTGAGGCCAATACGATTGGCAAGTATGGTTTTGGCGAGGCTCAGGATGGTGTGAGCATCGGCTTTAATGGCGGCCGCCACCTTCTGGATTCAGAAATCAGCTTTGAAAACAATATTTATGACGAAACGCTGCACATTGGCATGCGATTCGACGTTGACAAAATCCCTTCCAACATTCTTAAAGCCTATATTGAAATAGAGATAAAGGCACTTGCCGCAGGCAACCCGTCGGGCTTTCCGACCAAGCAGCAGAAAGAAGAAGCGAAGGAAATGGCCCTTGCCAAGGCCCAGTCCGAGGCTGCCGATGGTCGCTATAAACGCATGAGCATGAACCCTTTACTGTGGGATCTTTCCAGCCACACGCTTTATTGTTCAGCCACTTCGGCCAACATTCTTGACCGGGTGGGGCCGCTGTTTCGAGACACGTTTGGCGGCGACACCCATCTGATTACTGCCGGAAGACTTGCGGAAGCTCTGGCCGGCAAGTTCGGCCTGACCATGCCCGGCGATGACCCGGCCCGATTTACCGTTTTTGCAGAAGGGCACGACGAGGGCACAGTTTCGTGGGCCAACCCCGAAAGCCAGTTGCCAGACGTGCTTGGAAACGAATTTCTGATCTGGTTGTGGCATCGCCTGGCGACCAGTGGCGACACGATTCCGCTGGCCGATGGAACCGACGTAACTGTAATGATGACAAGGATGTTACAGCTTGATTGCCCGAAGGGCGAGACCGGCCGCGACCAATTGAATGATGTGGGCCCGGCACGCATGCCTGAAGCGATGAAAGCCCTGCAGTCGGGCAAGTTGCCGCGTAAGGCGGGGCTGATACTGGTTCGCCATGAACAGCAATATGAAATGACGCTTCAGGCCGAGTCGTTCGCAGTGGGCAGTGCTGCCCTGCCCAAGCTCGAAGGCTGTTCAGGTCGTGAATCGATACTGGCCCGGATTGAGCAGATTCGCCACATGACAGACACGCTCGACCTTCTTTATGCCTCGTTTCTGCAGTCGAGGCTGGGGCAGGGCTGGTCGTCAAATGTGGGTGAAATCAGGAACTGGCTGAAGGTGGCCTGAGTGGCTGGACGATAAATCAAAGAGTATCGGTAAGATGTTGTTTTTTAACATCTTACCGATGATTGAACTGCAACAGGCCCGGCAGGAGGCTGGGAACTGTGGGAAATTTTCGGCAACATTTGAAATTTTCAAGCACTCTGGGGGCGAGTTATGCCTCTATGACGTGGCTATTGATTGGTATCGACTGGCTTTATGGCTCGATCGCCCTCTTATTTTCCATGCTCGGCGGAATGCTGCCTGACCTCGACAGCGATTCAGGTAAAGAGATAAAGCACATCACCAGCATGACTTCCGTTGCCAGTGCCTTGTTGTTCTGGGCAGCATCTGGCCGGGTTGACCCGCCCATCGCCTTTGAATTCCGGGTCTGGATCACACTTTTTTCAGCATTTTTCTGGTCGCGCGGGCTTCGCTG
>JBJTRR010001059.1:0-1820 GCA_046076185.1 bacterium
GTATCGATACCATCTCAGGCGAAGATTTTTCATCGGAAGGGCCGTCTGAAGAATGGCGCCGGCAGCCGTTTTGCCCAGCAGGCAGATAAATTCGGGCCTGACAATTTCAATCTGCTTATCTAAAAATCGCATGCAATTGTCGATTTCCGTCTCGACAGGCGTACGATTTTCCGGCGGGCGGCATTTAAGCACATTGGCAATATAGACTTGCTGTCGATCAAGGCCCATCCCGAGAGTGATGATGTCAGTCAGCAGCTTTCCGGCTCTTCCGACAAATGGCACCCCCTGCTCGTCCTCGTCGGCCCCAGGTGCCTCACCAATAAACATGAGACGGGCATTGATGTTGCCATCAGCAAAAACGGTTTGCGTGCGAGTGGCTGCCAAATGAGCGCATCGGGTGCATTCGGCCACTTCATTGGCAAGCTGCTGGAGTATCGGCAGACGCTGGTCGGGAGGTGTCACGGGTGTCTCGAAGGCTTTGCGACTTTTGTCGAACATGGATGTAATTGTCTGAAATTGTCGTGTTGTTTCCGGCTTGACGGTTCGTTCGGCAGGTATGCCCGGCGGCTTGATGCCCGGAATGAGCATTTCTGATGATGGTCGCGATGCGGCTGCCGCAGGCCTGATCTCTTTGGCTGGCTGAGTTTCAGGCTTGGCCGCCTGGCCCGAAATGCGGGGCTCAGTGGGTTTATCAACTGGTGGCTGGCTCACCTGCACCGGTGCCGGCCTGGGGCGCGAAGTATCAGGTTTTGCAACTTCCGGCGGCTGTTCCACAGCAAATTCAAAAGCCGGGCCCGACCACTCGCCGACAGGAATGTCGATAAGCCCCGCCCGACGAAGCGATTCCAGATGAGTTCGCAGTTGACGCCAGGCATTGAAAAGTGTGTCAGATTCTGTCATAAAATCTTAATTAGCCTGATTTAGCGTTACCAATTCCTGTGTGTGATCTTGTGAGGTTATGGAACCAGAACACGTTTGCGGGGCTGTTCGTCTGTTCGGAATGACTGCATCAGCCATTGCCGCCACAAGGCGACATTATAGCCAAAATCGACACCGGTGAGATCAGCCAGTGCTTTTTGCACGGCCGGGTTTGGCATCGATTGTGGGCCATTTCGCAACACGGGCCGAAGCTGGGGAGTGCTGCCACCAGCGGGCGAGCCAAGCGAAAGACCACTGCCATAAGGTATGATCTGCTGGCCATAAGCCACAACCCCAGGGCCGACAACGGGAACGGGCACCACGACATAACCATCGACACTGCCAACAGATAGACCAGCGTTGCTGGAATTGACGGGTTCTGGTTCCCACGAGATTCCACGCACCAATTTAACAGGCGCAAGCTGGTCAATCAGTTGCGGCACCACGTCTCGCCAGCCAAGGTCAGCGGCGGCCTGTGCACCAAGGCCAGCCCTCACAGGATTTTTGTCGGTAATAGCTTTTTTGACGTGTGCAAGAAGCTTGCGCTGGTTTTCAGTGCCCTGCTCTTTCTCGATCAGTCGAAGGATGCCGCGACGAATTTCCGGGTCGGGTTCAACCAGCAGTCGCTCGCCAAGACTAACCCACGCCAGCTCGTTTTTATTGGCAGCCAGGGCACGGTCTAGAAGCAGCCTGATGGGTGCTGATTCGCGCCCCAGCACTTCAACCATCGGGCCAAGGGCATCGGCATCACGCGTCTCCAGAATCATCTGCTCAATCTTGCCGACTTCCTCGGCCGGTGCTGTTTTCAGCTTCTTTACGGCACCCTGATAGCGTTTGACCCAATCTGCACGTGATTTTTTCAAATCAGACTTGCTGGGCCGGTTCAGCTCTGGTTTCTCAGC
>JBJTRR010001060.1:0-1567 GCA_046076185.1 bacterium
TATCATTCCTGTTAGAATTCCCGGCGTAGCAGCGGAACGCAACTTGGTTTGCATATCATTATAAGAAATTATTAATAAGGTCATCCGTGGGAAAAGTTATCGCCCTGGCGAATCAAAAAGGCGGCGTCGGCAAAACGACACTTGCCATTCATCTGGCCGATTTGATGGCACGGCACAGGCAGCGAGTGCTTCTGGTGGATGCCGATCCGCAAGGCTCGGCTCTCGACTGGTCAGCCCTCCGAAGCGAAAAAAGCCGGTTCCCGGTCGTGGGTTTGCCCAAGCCGAGCCTTCACCGTGAACTACCGGGTCTCAGCCGGGGGTTTGATCAGGTCGTCATCGATGGCCCGCCACGGGTGTACGATGTCGGCCGTTCCGCCATTCTGGCCAGCGACCTGGTTCTGATCCCGGTTCAGCCATCGCCTTATGATGTCTGGGCCGCCCGCGAGATTGTCGAGCTGGTTCGCGAGGCTGCAATTTATCAGCCCCGGCTGAAATCGGCATTTGTTGTGAGTCGTAAAATCGCCAATACGGCTTTGGGTCGAGATGTGACCGAATCGCTTGCGGAATACGGCCTGCCGATTCTGAAATCGCCGATCACCCAGCGAATCGCCCTGGCCGAGACGGCGACACAGGGGCTGACCGTCTTCGACCTGAAGCCGGAACATCCCTCGGCCCGCGAATTCCAAACACTTTTACAACAAATCCAAGAGGTACTCCGATGAAAAAGATCGCCATCACGACCAAACCGCTGCACCCACGAGTGGAATCATGGGTCAAAGATCGATCGGCTGAGGAAACACCCATGAAACGCCTGACAATTGATATCCCTCTGGTGCTGCATCAGCAGGTGAAAAGCCAGTGTGCCCTGAAAGGACTCAACATGGCAGATGTCCTTCGTGAGATGCTGGAAGCGTCATTCCCTGTGGAAAACCGCCGCCTAGCTGAGCCTGCCCATGAAAACACTTGAGGCCCCAACTCTCCATAGTGTCGGCCGAAGGTTGATCGATGCCTCGACGAGTATCCGGGATCAACCACCGGATCGCCTGGATTTTCTGCATACGGTGATGTGTCAGGTCGGGATGCCACGCAAGGCCACTGGCAGCCGTCTTTTTGAACGACAAAACGGCCCCTTTTCGATCCTGCTCGAAGCCGGCAGGCTTTGGAATGGCCAGAGCTGGCAGCCTCAGCCATTGCCTTATGGCACAACGCCCCGGCTGGTGATGGTGCATTTGAGTTCCGAAGCGATCCGGACGCAGAATCGGAGGGTTGAGCTGGGCGAGAGCATGCGTGCATTCCTGCAGATTCTGGGCATTCAGACCAATGGTGGCCCCAGAGGCGGCTACACCAGCCTGAAGCGGCAGATGGAAGCCTTGGCTGCGTGTCGATTGTCGATTGGCATGAGTGCCCAGGGGCGGGTGGTCACGGTCGATGCCAAGCCCATCCGCCGGTTTGAAGCCTGGATACAGAACGATGGTCCACAGAGGAGCCTTTGGCCGGGGATGCTCGAGCTTTCAACAGAGTTTTTCGAAACGCTGTCCGAGCATGCGGTTCCGCTCGATTACCGGGC
>JBJTRR010001061.1:0-3349 GCA_046076185.1 bacterium
GCTTGAGTATCTTACACTCGCCAGACCGGCTCCGACCCTCTCAGGTGGAGAGAGCCAGCGCATCAGGCTTGCAGGGCAGATCGGCACTGGCCTGACTGGCGTTTTATATGTGCTTGATGAGCCGACAATTGGCCTGCACCCTCGCGACAATGCAAGGCTTCTGGGTGCAATCAGGCGGCTGCGAGACCTTGGCAATACACTTGTCGTTGTTGAGCATGATCAGGAAGTTTTGGAATCGGCCGATCACCTTGTTGATTTCGGCCCCGGGGCCGGTTCCAAAGGTGGGTTGGTTGTTGCCGAAGGGCGGCCTGAGGAAGTAAAAGCCGATCCAAATTCGCTCACAGGGCGATACCTTTCAGGGGCAACTGCCATTCCCGTACCGGCCAACCGTCGTGAGCCAAGTCGGGGTGAACTGATCATTCGAAATGCCCGCCACCTGAATCTGAAAAGCATTGATGTACGATTCCCCCTTGGCACTTTAATGGTTGTGACAGGTGTATCAGGGTCGGGCAAGAGTACACTTGTCGAGGATGTACTTGGCAAGGCCCTGACTCGGCTTAAACACTTCTCGAAGGAAACGCCCGGAGCCCACGACCGTATTGAGGGTGTGGGTCTGGTCAACAAGACAATCCGGGTAGATCAATCGCCAATCGGTGCCACGCCGGCATCGACACCAGCGACTTACACTGGTGTTTACGACCTGATCCGCAACCTTTTTGCCAACTTGCCTGAAGCACAGAAGCGCGGCCTGCGGCCCGGCTCATTCAGCTTCAATGTTGAAGGTGGCCGTTGCCCGGTGTGTGAAGGTGCTGGCCAGCGACGCATTGAAATGCACTTCCTGCCTGATGTCTGGGTCTCTTGCGAGGGATGTTCAGGGCTGCGATTTTCAAGTGAAATACTGGAAGTGACATATCGTGGAAAATCCATCGGCGATGTTCTACGGATGACATGCGACGAAGCACGCGACCTTTTCAGCGATCAGCCAAAAATTGCCAAAATCCTGCAACTTCTGCGTGATGTCGGCTTGGGCTATCTGCCGCTGGGTCAATCAGCCAATACACTTTCAGGCGGTGAAGCCCAGCGGGTGAAACTGGCATCAGAACTGGCACGACCCGATACGGGCTGCACGCTTTACTTGCTTGACGAACCAACCACCGGTCTGCATTTTGACGATGTCAGGAAGCTGCTGGAAGTGCTGCATCGGCTGGTTGATTTAGGAAATACGGTGCTGGTGATCGAGCATAATCTGGATGTGATTAAGTGTGCCGACTGGGTGATTGACATGGGCCCTGAAGCCGGCGATAACGGCGGCCGTGTCGTGGCAGAAGGCCCACCCGAGACAATTGTCAAGTCAAAAGAAAGCCTGACAGGCCGCTTCCTCAAGCCGGTTCTTCAAGCCGGGCCGGTTGTTTATCGTGAAGTTTACCAGCCACCAGTTGATAAATCGTCTTCCAAAGCTGCCAAACCTACGCAGAAACGCGGTGGCTACAGCACTAACGAAATCAATGAAGACGATGACATGGAATCACCTGACATGGACATGCTGCTGAACAATATGGACAACTTTCTCCAGCAGCTTCGTTCCCATTTCGGGCCGAAGCAAAACCCCGAAAAAGACGACAAAAAACGCAAGAAGAATCGCTGGATGGACAGCGATTTCTAATTTGTCAGCCTTAAAATGACTGACGTAAAAACATCAGGATCGACTGATTTACAGCATCTGGTTTTTCAACTGTAACCAGATGCCCGGCACCCGCAATTTCTGAAAAGACCGAGCCCGCAACGGCCTGTGCAAGACCAGCCATTTCGGCAGGTGTGCTGATGACATCCTCCTGCCCGACCAGCACCAGTGTCGGCACATCAATAGCTGCAAGCATCGGCCTGCGGTCAGGTCGACTGGCCAAAGCCATAAGAGCATCGCAGGCGGCTTCGACATCCATCCGGTCAAGAATTTCAGCCACGCTTTTCCACACCTGGGGTTGGTATTTGACTGTTGATTTACCCAGAAGTCGTGGCATCATGGTGGCGGCCAGTGGTCCAACACTTCCCGCCTGGCGAATCAATTCGGCCGCACGACGCCTGTTGGTGGCTTCGTCGGCTGTATCAGGCACAGCCCGGGTGTCCATCAGCATAAGCCCTTTTATTCTTTCACGATACGCTTCGAAGGCTGCGAAGCTGACATATCCGCCCATCGATAATCCGCCCAAAATCACTGGTTCGGTAATTTCTTTCTGAACCAGCACCTCAAAAACCTGCCTTGCCATGGCCGCGACTGTTTGGTCTGGGGCCACCCGGGCCGAAAAGCCGTGGCCAGCATAGTCGGGCACAATAACCCGATAGCCTTGGGAAGCCAGAAACAAGGCCTGATGATCAAAAATCGACCCATCCAGCAAAAGTGCATGGAGCAGAACCACCACGGGCCCCTGCCCCAGATCACGCACCAATGGTTCCGGCATCTTTCTCGCTCCCACAATCCGTTGATATCTCTTCATCAAAATCGCTTTCCTCAGAGCATATCATAAAAATTTTTCGGTCAATACCGCTTAAATCGTGCCTGCAATTTGCTTAAGATAATTACATAGCGACAGTTGCAGATTTTTCAACACTGAGGCGGCCGTTGAAACTTTTCGAACGGGGCGGCAAACGAGGCTTGAATCAGCAGGAACCGGTGGATAACCTCCGGTTTGATGCACGTTGCCCTTCGGGCCATAGGATTGAAGGCGAGAGATGCCGTGAATTTCAGGCGATTCGATGCCCGGAATGTGGTGAAGGCATCTTCGTTCTGCCAACATCATGGCTTCCTATACCACCCGCATCCCAGATCAGCGACCTTATTCCATTACACGCCATAGGCCAGGCCCGTGTGGTTGAAGCCGAGCCCGATGCTGATGAAATTGAACTTGAAGAACCGGCGGATGAACCTGAACCCGCAGCGGGAACGCGTGCTGGCAAGCCCATCAGGCTCAGGGAACATCAGCCAAAGGCGGCCAGCAAAGAACTTTCTGACGACCCCGCTGCAAAATACGAAGTGCGTGAAGCGGCGAATGTTTCTGACGCACAGCTCGCCCGCCTTGCCCGCATTGACGCCGATCAAAAGAAAATGGCGGCTGAGAATCAGACCAAAAATCCGCCAAAATCAGTTGAAAAGTCAACCGAAAAGGATGAAGTTGAGAACACAGATTCCATTGAAGACGAGGCATCTGGCACCACACGGCGACCACTTTTTCGCCGACCCAGCCCAAAGCTGGCAATTGGCCTGGCGGTGATTCTGGTTATCGGCCTTACGGTTTTCATTCAACTTCGCCAGCAGCATCGTGAACAACTGCCGCACCTGGCCCAGCGAGGCCGG
>JBJTRR010001062.1:0-1243 GCA_046076185.1 bacterium
GGTCACGCTTGATGGTGCCTTCCATCGCCCTGAGTTCTGAATCAAGCTCGTGATAGGCCCTGGCCACCTGGATGGCGCCCGTTGTGGCCGTCATGATCTGGGCGATGATCGACATCATCAGCACCGTCAGGGCGACGACCACGAGCATCTCCACGAGCGTGAGTCCGCGTCGAACAGAGGCAAGGCCGGCTTTGGCGATCATCGTAGGGCTTTCCTTGAGTTACCTTTTTCCGCAGACCTGAACTGACTGGCTTTTTTTCGGCGAATCGCTCTCAAAAAGCTCTCACGACAGCGCTCGCTCAGTTCCCCTCAAGCGTGATCGGGAAGACCGAGACGACATCAGGCGCAATCAGCGCCGCATTGACATGCACCGGCGAATAGCCGCTGCCCGTCTTCTGCAACAGTGTTTTTGAAACGACCGGGCGATCAACCGTCACGATGATCGCTTCCATGTTGGCGATACCCGCCAGGCCCGGGTCGGCCGATCCCGGGTCGGTAATCTCTGACTTCTGCACAATCCGATACCAGTGGCAACGCTGGCCGCCATGCTGGGTGTCGGGTCGGCCGTCCTTGTCAAAATCCTGCAGGAAGCGGCTCACTGTGGTTGAAAGATAGGGCTCATAGGTCACATCAGCAATCCAGCCGCCCACTTTAATCTCGGGCCGTTCCGAATCGGTCAGCTTGGGCCACATCAGCAGCACCTTACGGCTGTTGCCGGCGGCATAGCCAAACTGGCCGTTGTTCATTGTCATGGGAATGGTGCCAAGGCCAAAGATGCCTTCAATCACGCGTTCGCCATAAATGCCGTTCACATTATTTGAGGCATCGGTATTCACCCCAAACTGGCGTTTGTGAAAGATCACCAGGTCACCTTCGAACAGGTTCCGGTCGCGGGCCTTGCCGGTAAAGATCCAGGAATATTCCCAGTCGTTCAGCGAATAGGCGCCAGTGGCGGCGTTGTCAATCAGCGGCAGAATCGGTGTCTGGCGAAAATCGGTCTGGTTCGGGGCAATGATCTTCGTATTCGCCTGATTTTCAAATTCAGGAAAGACGGAATCGTCCTGCGAGACGAAGATTGAGGCCACCGTGTTGATATTGCCAATGCCTGGCTGAAGGGCGCCGGTGCGGGGGTCGGGCGCGGCTGCGGCCGGCCAGATATTGGTCACGCGTGGCAGGCCCTGGGCGCTGGGCGAACTGCCATCGGGGTCGGTTCGCATGTCATTGCCAAAGGCACGGCCGAAGC
>JBJTRR010001063.1:0-3157 GCA_046076185.1 bacterium
GTTTCATTCGGCCTCGAACTGCATCACGTGCAGAGCGAAGCTGACATCATCAATGCCCGCCCTTGGACAGCTTGTAGACTTCCGCGAGCGTTGTCATTCCGGCAAACGCTTTGTCCTTTGCATCTTCCACAAGCGTCTTCATGCCCAGCAGTCGAGCCTGACGTCGAATGTTCTGAGCCGGCTCGCTGTTGAACGCCATTTCTCGCAGAGTACTGTTCATGGTCATCAGTTCGAAAACCGCACGGCGACCCTTGTAGCCGGTGTGCTTGCAGTTGTTGCAGCCTTTGCCGCGAACCCACTGACCTTCGGACAGTTCTTCCGGAGTGATATTGAAGACGTCCACTTCTTCCGGAGTCGGCTGATAAGGCTCTTTGCACTTCGGACAGACCACGCGCACCAGTCGCTGAGCCATCACGGCCATCAGCGAGCACGCTACGAGGAACGGCTGAACGCCCATGTCGATCAGGCGAGTAATCGATAAACCGCCCTGGCCGGATTCAACTGGCCATTGTTGCCGGCGGAGTTCATGTAAAGTGCACCGGCGTCGTAAACATAATCAAGAGCGGCCCTGAAGAGCGGATCGGTTACAAAACCATCAATGTTGTAGCTGACATTGAGAATTTTCGAACCGTTATCCACGGCATAGGCGTAGCTTTCGGCAATGACTGAAGAAGTCCAAGCACCACTTCCGTAAAATCGAACCGGCATGATTGTCGCCATACCGGCGACACCGGCCAGGCCGATACCGTTATTAACGCGTGCGGCAATGTTCCCGGCGACTGGTGTGCCATGGGAAGGTGTGGCGGTCGGGTTCGGGTTGTTATCGAATGAAGAAAAATCGTAGCCGTTGTAGTCATCAACATAGCCGTTTGAATCGTCGTCGCGGCCGTTGTTTGGTATCTCTCCCGTGTTCTTCCAGATATTGGAGCTGAGATCCTCATGATTGATCGTCACGCCGTCATCCAGCACGGCCACCTTAATTCCCTGCCCGAAGGTGTTGGCCGTATCCCATGCCAGATTATTCTTCATCAGGAGGTGATGCCACTGATCCGGATATCGCGGGTCGTTCGGCGTGAACTCTCGCGGATCAAATCCATTGTTCGGGCCATAGGTAAGGTTTGGGGCAACCCAGGCCACAAACGATTCATCCTGAAGTGCGTTGATAACCGTGTCGGGTGCCTGTGGCCGGCTCAGGCCAAGCTCGACATAAGTCAGGCCAGCGTTTGAAAACAGGACCTTTGACCGGCTGAAAGCGGCCACCTTGCCACCCTCGCCACCTGGCGATGCCCACTGACGAAGCGAATTAACCCCACCTTCACCACGAACTGCCACAATGACTTCAGTCTGACTTGGCACTGGCTTGGATAAATCAACCGAAGGATCGATTTTGAACTCCTGAAGCAGTTTTCCTCCAGAGAGCAATCCCCCACCATCCATAACCAGCCGGTCTTCCAGTCGCTCGGCAAAAGCCAGCGTTGAACGGAGCGACCTTGGCGTCTGCCTGGCTTCGGTCATGTTTCGAGTTCGCGCATTCCGGGAAAAGGGCTTGAATTTCATGATGGCAACCTCTGTCTGGAAAAATCGTATGGAAGTGTTTCGCGGGGGGCAGTCAGAGACGTGCTAATCCATTAACAACCTGAGAAAAACCGACTCCTGACAGTCTCTGGGGCGTTGTGTCGATGCACTGCATTCAACCGGTGAACGGAACTGGATGTATGGCTTCACTTGAGGAGAGGTGTCACATCACAGGCAGAGGACTGTATGAACTGATAGGAGCAAATACTATTCCAGTCGTTCACCTGCGACAGACTTACGCTTTTGTCCATTATGAATCTGGATTCGGGGGTTGGCAACTTATCCTGTCATATTTTCTTTATAATCATTTCTCGATTTTATCCATTTTAACCAATTAAGTCATGAAAAACCGGAATAGTCGTTAATACCGTTAATCATTTTTTTGAAATTGTGTCACATTTTCGCGCGTTTTGCTATCGGGAAGTTGCCCAAGTGTCTAACGAACTAAAGTGTCAGGTGAATGGAATTATTGAAACGAGTCTCGCCACTGCCTGAACTGGGCAGTTTCTTCGGGAGTCAGTTCGCAGGTGGGCGATTCGGCAGGATCGGCTTTCTTTCTGATTTCCGTTGCCGGTACGGGCACAGTTCGGCCGCAGTCGGGGCAGCGGCCGTGTGAGGGCATGGGGCTTTTGGCTGCAACCTTCAGCCGCCGGCCACAGGGGCAAAAGAATCGCACGAAGCCATCGTTTTCTTTATTGGCTTCGATGCTTTTGAATTCGCTGCCCAGCCGAACACGAATACGCGAGCCGCAGCGGTGGCAAAGCACTTTGACGGTCTCAACGCCAGGCGCAGGCTCAAACAGCACTTCGTTGCCGCACCGGCATTTGACTTTGGCCATCGGCTTTCTCCCGCTCTGGTGTCTAAACAGCTTGACACCACATTTAGCATGATACAGCAACCCAGGATAAAACACCCGCTTTTCATGAGACGTTACTGAAAATCCATTTTGCGAAACTCTTCAGGTTTTGCGATAATGCTTTGTAATACCGAACCAGAATCAGCCCTGATGTTTGAAGATCAGCCTCGCCTCATACCCGCCTGTGTCGATGCCGATCTCAAAAAAAGCCTGCGGAGATGCCGCCCATGTCAGCCACCAGCGCCTTTGCCGACCCTCAGCTTACTGAAAAACGCGAGCGCCTGACGGACGCAATTCGATCGTTTGGCCGGGTGGCCGTGGCTTTCTCGGGCGGGGTTGACAGCACGGTTGTTGCCCAGGCCGCTTTTGATGCCCTTGGTGAAAACGCCATCGCCATTACGGCCGTATCTGACAGCCTTGCCAGCGGCGAGCTTGAAGAGGCCCAGGCCCTGGCCCGCCAGATTGGCATAAAGCATCGAATCATTCGCACCGAGGAATTCGCCGACCCGAATTACCTGCGAAATAATATGGATCGATGCTATTTCTGTAAAAGCGAGCTTTATGGTCGCCTGACAAGCCTGCTTCATCATTTTGAGGCAGACGTGATTGTTTCGGGTGCCAACACCGACGACGCCGGCGACCACCGCCCCGGCATGCGTGCCGCTGCTGAAAATCAGGTGCGCCACCCGCTTCAGGAATGTAACCTGAGCAAGGCTGATGTGCGCG
>JBJTRR010001064.1:0-2741 GCA_046076185.1 bacterium
GGTAACGAACGGCGTGTGCTTGTTTCAGAGCTTTCCGGTCGGTCGAACCTGACCGACAAGCTGCAAGCCTATGGCATGGAGCATAATCCGAACCTTGTCGCCGCAATTCTTCAGCGAGTGCAGGATCTTGAAAACGAGGGCTATCAGTTTGAAGCGGCCGACGCTTCTTTTCTGCTGATGGCAGAGCGCATGAGTGGCCAATACACACCAGCTTTTGAGCTTTTGAATTTTCGAATCAGTGTTCAGGGCGAGGATGACCAAGCCCTGCCTGTGACTGAAGCAACGGTCAAGGTGCTGATGGGCGACATTGTGGAACACACGGTGGGCGAAGGCGATGGGCCGGTGAACGCCCTGGATAATGCTTTGCGAAAGGCCCTGAAAGACCATTTTCCGAACCTGTCGCGGATGTCGCTGGTCGATTACAAGGTGCGCGTGATCAATGGCCGGGCCGGCACTGCCGCGAAGGTGCGGGTTTTCATTGAAAGCCATGATGGCGGCAAAAGCTGGGGCACGGTGGGCGTATCGGAAAACGTGATCGAAGCCAGCCGCATTGCCCTGATGGAAGCCTTTGAATACAAATTGCTGAAGGACAGACGGGCCGCTGGCAAACCCTGCACCGTGGCCTGATCTAAAATCGGATGATCAGCACTCTGGCAAATTCTTGATCAACTATCAGTCGGTAGATTTGTCGCCTGATTCTCACAGACCCGTACAGAAAAAATATGACATCCGCTGAACAGGAACTCCCCAAGCTTTACGACCCGAAATCGGCCCAGGATAGCTGGTATCCTTATTGGCTGGAAAAGGGCTACTTTACGGCTGATCCATCCTCAAAAGCCGACCCCTACTGCATTGTCATACCGCCACCGAATGTGACCGGTGCCCTGCACCTGGGCCATGCTCTGAATAACACGCTTCAGGACATTCTGATTCGCTGGCGACGCATGAAGGGCGACAGCGTTTTGTGGATGCCCGGCACCGATCATGCCGGCATTGCCACACAGGCCGTGGTTGAGCGGCGACTGCTGCAGGACGAGAAAAAAACGCGGCACGACCTTGGCCGCGAAGCCCTTGTCAAGCGCATCTGGGCGTGGAAGGACGAATACGAAGCCCGGATTTTAAGTCAGCTTCAGGCGATGGGTGCATCGTGCGACTGGTCGCGCACCCGGTTCACGCTCGACCCCATCTGCGCCCGTGCCGTTAGGCACACGTTCTTTAAACTCTTCGCTGATGATAAGGTCTATCGTGGCAAGCGTCTGGTGAACTGGGACACACACCTGCGCACCGCTGTGGCCGATGATGAAATATATTACGAGGACACCAAGGGCAGCCTCTGGTCGATTCGTTACCCCGTAGCCGGAACCGACGAATTTCTGGTGGTGGCCACCACCCGCCCGGAAACAATGCTGGGCGATACAGCGGTGGCCGTTCACCCTGATGACCCACGTTATAAACACCTGATTGGTAAAGAGGTTGCGCTGCCACTGACCGATCGCCGCATTCCGATCATCGGTGATGGAATGCTGGTGGATATGGCCTTTGGCACGGGCTGTGTGAAAGTTACGCCGGCGCACGACCCGAACGACTACCAGACGGGCCTGCGGCACAAGCTGGCGATGATCAACCTGCTGAACCCGGATGGAACTTACAACGAAAACGCCCCGGCGGCCTACCGCGGGCTGGCCGTGAAAGACGTTCGCAAGCGGGTGCTGGCCGATCTTGAAGCAGCCGGGCTGCTGCTTGAAACCAAGCCGCACGACCTGCGGCTGAATTTGTCGCACCGGAGCAATACGGCGATTGAGCCGTATTTGTCAGACCAGTGGTTTGTGCGGATGGACGAATTCGCCGAAAAGGCGATTGGTGCGGTGACATCCGGCCAGGTGACATTCCACCCGGAACGATACGCAAAGTCATACATTGACTGGCTTAGTGAAAAACGCGACTGGTGCGTGAGCCGCCAGCTTTGGTGGGGGCACCGGATTCCGATCTGGTATTGCGAAACCATTACCGAAGAGGAACTTAAGGCCGCATTTGCGGGCCGGTCGGATGTTGTCTGGCGGCAGGCCGAGACGGGTTCTGATCGTCGCGGCTGGCTCTTGTGTGCCCTGGAAGACCTGACGGGCAATGAACTTGGGCCGAATCACAAGCTTGAGCAGGATGGCGACGTGCTTGATACGTGGTTCAGCTCGGCCCTGTGGCCACATTCCACGCTGGGCTGGCCGGAAAAGACGCCCGAGCTGGCGAAATATTACCCGACATCGGTGCTTTCAACGGCGCGGGATATTATCACTTTGTGGGTGGCCCGCATGGTGATCATGGGGCTCTACAACCGGGGAGCGGTTCCGTTCCACCACGTGCACGTGCACCCCAAGATCCTCGACGGGTTCGGCCAGACCATGTCGAAGAGCAAGGGGAACGGGGTCGATCCGCTCGATCTCATTGACAAGTACGGCGTGGACGCCGTCCGGTTCACCATCGCCTCGCTGGCGGGGGAGAGCCAGGATGTGCGGCTGCCGGTCGGCTACGAGTGTCCTTCGTGTCAGGAGGTCATCCCCCAGACGATCGAGCACCAGAAGGCGATTCCCGCCGGCGGCGCAAAGCCGCGGCTGAAGTGCCCGAAGTGCAAGGCGACGCCGCAGTACAGCAGCCCCTGGTTTGCCCCCGATGCGGGTGAGCCGGTGGCTCGGGTGGTGAGTGACCGGTTTGAGTACGGTCGCAATTTCTGCAACAAGCTGTGGAAT
>JBJTRR010001065.1:0-5457 GCA_046076185.1 bacterium
GGCTTATACCTGCTCTGAATATCAGCCGCCCAATACCACAAATTATTCATCAGACGCTGGCCGAAGCCCGGAATGGTGTAAGACTGGTTTTGAAAGAGTCGAACGACATCAGCCGCCGTTTCAATGCCGAAGCTGGCCAGAGTGGCGGCCCGTGTCCGGCCGATCTGCGGGATATTCGCATCGCGGATCAAATGCCCTTCAAGCCATGCCTCTACGGCATGCATCTGCCGGGCCCGGGCCTGTTCTTCAAGCTCGGCCTGATAATCCTCAAGCCTTTCTTTGACTTTTGCCAGAGTTTCTCTGGCCTCTTTTCTGAGTTCCTTGTCAGAACCGGCGATCTGTTCCAGCCAGCCAGACCACTGCGTTTCCCTCTCAACCAGCCTGGCCAGCACTTCGTCACGCTGCATCTGCCGCCTGGAATACTCATCAAGCCAGTCTCGATTTTCGAGCTTCCACGTCTCTTTTAATTCGTCGTTCGTCAGACGCACCTGCTCAAATTCAGCCAGCCAGTCGCGATAATCTTTTTTCAGCGATATCACCTGAATGCCACGCGATGCCGCAAACAGGGCCGAACATAATGCAATTCCAATCGCACCAAAGAAAAACCGTACAAAAAGCATCCCCAGGCTGAGCAGCGTGAGCGGCACCAGCAGGCCCTGAATTAAAATGACCAGGGCATTGTCGTGCTTGGGCCCGGGTTCTTCAGGCTCTGGCTGCAGAACCAGTTTTTCCGGCCTGAGAAGCCCGGCCGGGGGCGGCAGGGCTGTTCGCAGATCTTTTTTGCCGAATTGCAATCGTTTATATTTCAATTGAAATTTCGGGATACTGTCGATGACTGATTGCAATTTCTCAAGATCAACACTGATGCGGATCAATTCAGCGACATTGCCGCCAGTTGCCTGCGATGCCGAACTTTCAGGGAAATAATCAATTCGAAATGCATTTTTTAATTGACACCACGGGCAGGCAGCTGCTTTTGTGGTAAGAAATTCGTCGCTGGCAGGCCTTGCATAATAAATGTGGCGGGGAGATTCGCTACATGCAGACATTTCATTGGCAAATTGCAATAAAATATCTGACCACTCACGTGCCGCAGGCCGGTTTGTCTGCAAAAAGGCCTTCTCAAAGGCTGAAGCCACCATTTCAGGCAGCACGGCAGGCGTGATCACGCCAGGCGGTGGGCCGATTGATTTTCGGTTTGCATCGCGTCCGTAAAAATAATTGCCATCACTGATCGCCATGCCAATCGTATAATCGCCGGGCTTCTGATGCCGCCCTGAAAACGGGTGCCGGCCCATAAACAGCAATTGAAATATCAACACCGCCAATGCAAAATTATCATGATCCGCCGATCGCACCAGGCCCCGTAAATTTGCTGATTGCAATTCAGGCGGCAGATATTCCTCCTTACCAACGTCGCTTGTCCAATACTGGCCATCTGAGCGACGAAACTGAAACGAGTCGCAGTCAATCAGCCTGACGGTCGCCCGGCTCGAAACCAGCACATTATTCTGGTTCAAGTCACCAATCACCGCCCCGGCCTGATGCACCGCCGAAACAACCCTTGCCAGGTTCGAACCCGCCAGAGCCAGCATCTTCCAGTTGGCTGTGGGGAAGTGCCGCTTTCGTTCAGCCGGTGAAAAAAGCTGGTGCAGCTCGCGATGCTCAACCACTTCAGGCATCACAAAGCCAACCACACGTGGCTGCAGGCCAGGCTGATCAAGAATCAGGCCGACTGGCCAGGCCGCCGCTTCCGTCAGGCCACTTGAGCTGCTGGCCACCATCGCCCGCAGCTTGGCCACACGGCTGTCATCTGGCGGATTTGTGTAAATCTTGGCAAGAAAGCCCTCGGCCTGGGTCAGCCGGTAAATCGCACCCTCGCCGCCCCTGGCCAGCATGACAGGGTCGATCGGCAACAGCCGCCCTTCGTCAGTAATAAGTGCCCCCAGCGCCACCTGATTCATCGTCCCGCCCGGGTTTGAGAAGCAAATTGCCCAAACCCATTATGCCAAAAACGAAGCGAATTGAAGAGCATGCCGAACCACGGCCCGAGTCGGAATAACGCCGGTTGTATTTGTCATTCGCCCAGCTTTCTCACAAGATTGTCAGCCAGCGGCTCGCTGAAAACGGCAATTTCATCAAGTTTGCCTTCAAATGAAAATTCAGACGTTGCCGAGCCACCAAAATAGGCCGACTCATTGGCTTTATTGCCAAAACCCTGCGGAATTTCAGCCTTCTGAATGTGCTGACCATCAAGATAAAGATCAATGGCCCGGCCATCGCGCCGCAGCACCAGGTGATGCCACTTTTTCAGGCCCACTTCGGCCCCGGTGGCCACTTCGCTGCCGCCGGGCAAGCCTATCAGCAACTTGCCGGGGTTGTGGTCGCGGCCACCTATGGTAATACTCTCTCCGCCCGGCATTTCCAGCAGAATACCTGTCGTTTTACGGGCATCAGCGGGCATGCCGTTCCAGAACCAGAGCGACACCGTAAAACCGCGGCCTGTTTTCAATGAAGGCACCTTCATGCGGCCGCCTGCAAAATGAGCTGATCGATTCATAAGCCCCGCCGCAGCCAGGCCCGGCTTTTCCGCACCCGGCAGGTGCAAAGCGACACCATCTTCAAGTTGCCCCGTGTTGTTATTGCCCGATGAATCCAGCGGTGTGCCGTCGGCAATCTCGTCCAGCCGCCAATAGGCCGAAGGCTTGAGCGAAAGCACTTTACGGGCATATTCACCGCCCGATTCGGGCATGGCCCGGCGCGGGCTGCCAGCCACTTTTTCAAGCAGGCCCAGCAGCGTTTCCACGATTTTCGGCTCGGCAGTGACTTCCAGCGCGGCGGTGCGGGCCGGCCACGTGGTATAGCCGCCCAGCTTGTGCTGTTCGGGCGGCGGAATATAGCCTTCCGAGCCATTGGCCAGCTCGATATTGACAGTCGTCGGAAAAGGGCTCATCGCCTTGAGCTTCAACCCGCTGATGGCATAAACCTCGTTCGGAATGGCGGTGATGCCGATGCTGCCAATGCGGATGGCCTGCAGAATCAGCTCGCGATTGGGGTTGGCGTCAAGCTCAATGGCTTCGCAGGCATAGACTTCAGGAATATCCTTCGGAATGCGGTCGCCCATTTTGGCTTTGGTTTCGCGGGCCTGTTTCAGGCGATCCGCATCGGGCAGGCGGCGAGTCAGTCGAAGGGTTGTCTGGGCCATGGCAATCGGGGCCTGGGCCTGATACTGAATTTTGCCAATGGCTGCAAAAGCCGTCTGGGCCATGGCTTCAGCATAGGCCGGCATGGTGATGTCGGTCTTGGCTTTGCCGTAGTCCATCCAGTGCTGGTCGCCGCTGGTGCCCTGCGACATGATGCCCACAAAACCCTCGCCTTCCTTCTGCCCCAGCAGTTCAGCAATCCGGGCCGAGAAAACACCGAAATAATCGGCCGAGACCGGCTTTGCCCCGAAATAATGCATGGAATAATTGGCCAGAATGGCAAGCGGTTTGCCGTCGGTGGTTTGCACCGAGATGATCGACAATGCCGGATCAACCGGCCCCGAGGGGCCAATCACATCAGGGTTCAGATAACCAGGATGCATATGGGCCCTGACATTTTTGACACCAAACGGGTCGGTGATCATTTTGTCGGGGCGGCGAATCCAGCGCCGGGTGTGGGTATGGTCGAAATCATCGACAACTGTCCAGCCGATGCGGGCAGCCTGCATTTTGGCGGCGGCGCGGGTAATGCTTTGGGCGATCAGGCCTGGCAGCATTGCGACATAATCAGGGTCGGGCGGCGTGCCCAGGGCCCCCATCGCTGAAGGGGCCGTGTGGGTGTGCGTGGCTGAAACAAGCATACGTTCTGTGGGTATGCCGGTTTGGCGGCTGGCTTCGGCCTTGGCTTTGTCAAGCAGGTCGCGTGGCATCATACAACTGTCAACAACGGTCATCGAAACGGGTCCCGAGCCATCGTCAAGCACAATCGTCCGGGCAAAGAGTTTATCCTGCACCTGATTGGCTTGGGCTGAGAGAAAACCGCCATTGACAATCACCGGAAACTTGACGGGCGAAACATCAACCGAGGCCACACCGGCCTTCAGTGCGGCTGCATTTAAATCAGAACAGGTCAGGCTATGAACCAGTGTTAATATCAGTGCCAATGCGGCAATTCGTTGAAATTTCATGATTCGGGCCCATGGTCGAAATGGCGGTTGCCGCCGGTGGTGGCAATAGAAATCGTAATATGGTTTCCAGAAATTGCATCTTACTGAGCCCGGGTGTGGCAGGAAAGAGAAAAGCCGGATTCCTTTCACGACGCATTTCTCAGCCAGAGTTCCAGCATCAGCAGCGACCAGAGCCGATAAGCGTGGTCGGTTCGCTGGTCGCGATGTTCAGCGATTGTATTTCTGATCTGACTTAAATTGAACAGGGCCGAGATTCGACTTTCAGGCCCGGTGAGCAGCTCTTCCAGCCGGCTGGCAAGTGGCCCGCGAAGCCAACGATCAACCGGCGCACCAAAACCCATCTTGCGGCGGGCGAAGACCTCGGGCGGAATCACATCGGCCAGGGCGTGCTTCAGCAGCCGCTTGCCCGTGCGTTTCAAAGGCGAGAGCCAGAAATGGTCGGGCAGGGTGGCCCCGAATTCAGCCAGACGATGGTCGAGAAAAGGCGACCGGCACTCGAGAGAATGGGCCATGGTGGCAATGTCCACCTTAAACATCAGGTCGCCCGGCAAATATCCGGCGGGCGAAACGTCGGCCGCCTGCGACTGCCGCACCAGTGAACGGCCCCGGGCCAAAGTGAGCCCGGCACGAATCAGTTCAAGCGGGTCAGCCGGTTCCGGCTTCTGCCTGCCGGCTTCGACAAGCTGGTCGAGAAAATCAGGGCGATAAAGTGCCAGCCGGCCGGGCTCATCCCAATAAAGCAGCCATCGCGATGCCGCCTGAATGTCTTCAGAACCGAGCGACTGAAGCAGAGAACGAACACGCCGCAGTCTCGTTTTGGCCCTGGCCGATACCGGAATGCGGCGGGCGAGCGGGCCGGAAATGAGTTGTAAAACACTTCGCGGCAAGAATTTTCGGGTGGTTTCAATCAGCGAAAGGGCGCGATAGCGGTCATAGCCCAGGGCAAGTTCATCGCCACCATCGCCCGAAAGCACCACGCGCACATGGCGGGCAGTTTCACGTGCCAAAAGCCAGGTGGGCAGGGCGGAATTATCGGCCAGAGGTTCATCGTAAGCCATCGCCAGGGCCTGAAGTGTCTCCCAGGCATTGAAATCTACACGGATGGTGGTGTGGTATGCACCAATCTGGCGGGCAAACGCCTCAGCGTGGGGCGATTCGTCGAAGGCGACATCATCAAAAGCCACTGAGAAGCTGCGAATCGGCTGGCTGACGGCCCGGGCTGAAAGTGCGGCAATGGCCGATGAATCGATCCCGCCTGAAAGAAAGACGCCGATGGGGACATCAGC
>JBJTRR010001066.1:0-7000 GCA_046076185.1 bacterium
TTCGTACCTTGGAAAGTCAACACGGGCGGATCGCCTTCGGTAACAAAATCGAGAGGCGATGCCTGCGACGCTTCTTTTTTCCGGTCTTTCAATGGCCCGCCTAAAAACTTCTCGACGATTGGCTTGCTCAGATCAGGAATATCTTCGCCATCCAGATCTGTCGGCCCAAAATAATTCACCACTGCTTTGATTTTCGTGTTCTGTCCCGTTGGTGGAAGGTTCCCCTCAAGGCCATCTTTTTCGCCAGTCAAGCCGAGCATCAAAGCCAGATGACCACCGGCCGAAAAGCCCATCGCCCCCATCCGGTCAGGATCAATCCGATACTTCGCGGCGTTGGCCTTGGCCCATCGAACAGCAGCCTTCACATCGTGAACCTGGGCCGGAAAAATCGCTTTGGGCACCAGCCTGTATTGCGGCGAAATCGCCACAAAGCCTTTAGCTGCAAGCTGATCAAGAAATCGTCGATTCGATTCCTTGTTTCCGCCCTGCCAGCCTCCACCGTGAATCACAAGCACTGTGGGCAGGCTATCGCCGGTGCCGGCAGGCCTCGCAATGTCAAGTTTCAGCTCAACATCGCCAGCTTTGGTGTAAACGACGTCATAATCATGTTGCGGGGCGCTGGAATCAGCCTTTTTAGGTTCCTTGGTCGCCTCTGTTTTTGATTCGGACTTGGGCGTATCAGCCTTTTTAGCCTCTTGTGCCGAAGCTGGCAAGAATGCAAAAACGGCTCCGAAAATCATGACCAATAGAGACTTGGAGAGATTCATCAGGATGCGGCCTCCCGGGGGATTTACTCTGTTTTTGAACGGATGGGAGAAAACAAAATGACCGGGAGCCCCCCAAAAAAAGGCGAGTCCCGGCCACTGAGGTTGGTTTAATTATTTGCCGGCCGGAGCGATCGCATAAATCATGCTGTCGAACGATAAAATATAAAGCTCACCGGCCTGGTCTTCGCCAAATGCGGCGATCGGCAGACGCTTGTTCGCCTTCAGGTCAAGCACTTCCGAATTGGCCTCGGCTTCGCCGCTTTGACCCTTTTCTCGCAGGGCCCACACACGGCCTGAGTCAAAATCGCCGTAAAAGTAAAGCCCGGCAAGGCTTGGATATTTCTTGCCGCGATAAACATAGCCACCGGTAATGCTCTTGCCCACCGAGTGTGGATATTCGGCAATTGGCTCGGTTTTCGGCACTGAGCTGACCATCTTCTGCCGCTTCGGGAATGCGTGCTTGCCTTCTCGCACACTCCAGCCGTAATTACCGCCATTGGTAACGATCACCACTTCTTCCCAAAGATTTTGGCCCACATCGCCCGCCCAGCATCGGCCATTTTCACGGTCGAATGTAAACTTCCAGACATTACGAAGGCCAATGCAGTAAACTTCAGGGGCCCAGCCCTTGAATTTCACAGGTTCGCGCAGCACAGGATTATCAGCAGGAATGCCATAAGCCTTGCCGTCAGAAGGATGATCGACATCAATTCTCAGAATCGAGCCCCACCAGTCGCTGCCATCCTGGCCAGAGAGCAGGGGGTCGTCGGCCGCACCGCTGTCGCCCAGCGAAATATAAAGCATGCCATCGTGGCCGAAGTCAATGCAGCCGCCATTGTGATTACCAAAGGGGTCTTCTTTCGATTCCCAGATAATCTGCTCGCTCGCCTTGTCAGCCTTGTTTCCGTTATCTTTGGAGACGCTGAAGGCAGAAACCACTGAACGACGCTTGCCAGGCTTCATGGCCGAATAATAGACGTAAAACCTGCCGTTTTCCTTATATTTCGGGTGAAAAGCCAGGCCCAGCAGGCCTTCCTCATTGCCTTCACGATTGACTTTCTCGCGAATGTCAAGAAACTCGGTCGCTTCTTTGACATCAGTCGAGTTTTCAAAGCTCAGAATGCGACCATCCTGCTCAACCACGAAAAGACGGCTGGTTCCATCTTTGGGCCAGGCCATGGCAACCGGCCTTTTGAATTTGAGGGCAGGGAAGGCATTCTTCACCGCAACTGACGGAAGTTTGGCATCCTCGGCCTTAGCCTTGATAGCCGGCATATAAGCCGCCAGCAAAAGCGTTAGGGCCGCAAATTTCAGGGTTCTGAAGCTGGGTGTCATTGGAAAAAGATCCACTTGAAGTTCAGAGCGGGCAGAAGACTGACCGGCTGATGTCATGTTAAACCATCAGCCGGAAGAATCCGTAGGTTATTATCTTTCAGCAGGGGCAGGGCGTTGTCAACAGGTCAGGCCCGCTTCGGTCGCTGATTTCACCTTCTTTCCAGCGACAATTCAGAAATTGTCATCACAACGGGCCACAACATGACATCTGTCAATCAATGATTAAAGCAGTGTGTGCCATGGGTAATGGCCGCACCGGCACGCAGGGCGGCTGCCACCATCACGGCTTCAGCAATCTCGGCATCAGTGCAGCCGGCGGCCCGTGCCTTTTTCACATGAATTTCAATGCAGTAAGGGCACTGGGTCGTCATCGTCACGGCGATGGCGATCAGTTCCTTGGTTTTGGCTGGAATTGCACCATCGGCCATGGCGGCTTTGTCAAAATCCAGAAAGCCCTTCCAGGCATCAGGCGTCAGCTCACCGAACTTGCCGAGCAGCGAGATATTCTTCATGTCATACATTGTTCATATACCTTTCTGTTCATGGGTTAATCAGTTGGATTTGGTTTTCGCAGCCGCAGCGTCTTTCTTCTGTTCAGCCTTCTTTTCTGCCAGATCTTCAAGAAATGGGCGGCTTGACCGCTTCTGAAGCGATTCTTCAAAGATTTCAATATCCTGCGAATCATATCGCGAAACAAGGGCCTCTAGCTCAGCCACCAATGCCTGTGCGGCCTGAGTCAAAATCGCTTTCTTTTCGGTAAGCTGCCGCCTCTGGGCTGAGATCTTCTCGTCCGACAGGCGATTTTCAAAAAGCACCGGGGCCGTGGTACCCTGCCACTGACGAATAAGCTGGGCCACCGTTTCCCAATCCTCGGCACGGGTCCGTTCGCCCAGCCGGGCCTCAAAAACCAGGCGTTTGGCAATGGCGTCAAGAATTTCATCGCGAAACGAAATCAGCGACTGCTCAAATTCAACAGCTGCAGGCTTGGTATCCGCCAAAATCGGCGGCACCTGGTCTCCGGCCAGAATCGGCACATCAAGCAGCGGTTCAACAGCCCCGCCCAGCAGACGAACGCCGTAAAAATCAAGCCCAGGCGGCGGCGAGAGAGTCACACGGCCGTCGCGATCCGTAAGCTGCGATGCCACCACAGGGCCATCAGGCCATCGATGCATTTCCACCTGATAGCCGGCGATAGGGTGGCGAACCGGCGTGCCATTCGTGCTGACTAGCTGGCTGAACTGCACCTGGGTGGGCACGGCTGCCGGATTCAGGGCAAGGGCATAAAGCTTGTTGATCTGGCGGTATTTGCGCCCAACAGGATCGCGAAAACTGCTGATAATCTGGCTCATTACACCTGATTCGCCAATCGATTCAGCCTTCAGATACGTCCACGGCTCGGTCGAGCTGGCAACGAATTTACCTGATCGCTCAAAAAAGATTCGCACGAGCTGAAAATACTGATTGGGGCTGATGATCGCACCTTCCAGCGTTGCCGAAGCCAGCGCTGAAGCCTGAAGCCGCAGGCGAACTTTGCCGCCTTCGTTTGACGCCACCTCTGCCAGCGGTCGAAAAATCAATCGACAGACATCAAATATGCCACGGGTAATATCAGAGGCAGGCACACTGGTTGTGCGTGTCGGGCCCATGTTGCCGGTTTTGGTGTCGAATTCTCGCCCCACAAGCTGAACGGTATTTGCATCAGCACCCTGCCGGGCACGCACCAGCCAGATTTTATCCTGAGGAAAAACTGTGCGGCGATCATAGGCAACCTGCTCTGGCCACTGCGTCCACTGGTCGAAACTGGCATCCCAAACCTGCCCTTCCGACCACTCGGCATTCAGGCCCCAGGGCTTACCCACAACACGGGCCGCCAGCGACGAAAGATCGGCCAGCAGGCGCCGGCCCTGCGTTTCATCAATAGCCACTTCATCTGTCAGAGAAAATCTCAGGTCAATCCTGTATGGCTGTAGCTCAAGCGAAATATCACCGGCAGAACCCGCTGAAGCCGATGGCTTCTGTGCAACGGCCGGTTTCTCAGCCGCTGATTTCGCAGCAGCTTCCAAGCCCTTTTCTGACTGTGCTTCAGCTCTCGAAACGATTGTCAGGACGATGATGTTTACTGCAATAATAATGCTGTGGCGATAGCTTATCATGGCCTGGCCCCGCTGCTGATCGACCATGACTCAATATTTTGATAAAGCGACTTCTGTCCGGGTTTGATACCTGTAAGCCCCTGGCGCCAGGCAAACCGGCGGGGAATTTGCCAGAGAGGAATGACCGGCAGTTCATCGCGGCAAAGCCTGTCGATAAACTGAGCCGACTGCCGCACCCGGGTTTCATCCCATGCCCGTTCAATGTCCAGAATATTTGATCTTGTCAGAGGGCTGGCCAGTGAAGCCAGACCATTGGCCGCCGGACGAGCGTAAAAGGCCGGAGCAATGCCCGAGCCAATCTGAAAATGCTCGGTGCCCGGCTCAATCATGCGGTACGCGATTTCAAAAGGTGCACCCTGTGCCAACTGCGTTTCAAGTGCATCAGCCGAGTGAGCCCTGAGTGTTATTTCAATGCCATATTGCTTGAGGTCATCCGCAATTCGCGCGGCCACCCTTGCCACATCAGCCCGGGCCGGATAATCCAGCGTCAGTCTAAGCTGGGGCAGCTTCAGCTCGCGTCGGGCCGAAGCAAACAGCAGCGTGGCCAGCGAGCGGTCAAATGGTTGGGGCTTTATTGTATTGTCATCCCAGCTCGAGCCTTTAACAAAAACACCATCTGCAATCAATTCGTCTGGCTTGGGCTGACGTTTCAGGAATTGCTCTTCCAGAATCTCCGGTCGGTTCAGGGCATAACCCAAAGCCCTTCGAAACGAACGGTTGCGTATCACAGCCGAACGCCCGTCGAGAGCAAGCACATGAATTTCAGGGCTGGCATAATCGGCCATGACAATCTGGTCATTTGCCGGCTTTTCCGCATGAAATTCCACTGGCACATGCTCAACCAGATCAACCCGGCCGTCGAGCAGCGACTGCCAACCCTCTGCTTCGTCAGGTATGACCTGCTCTTGAATGCGAAACAACCCAGTGGTCTCTTCCGGGTGTCGCTGAAAGACATTCTGCACGCCAGAAGATTCTACGGCAGGCGGCTGCCAGAGATAGCGGCCGGAACCAACCCAGGCCGATGCGGCCAGTTCTTCAGCCTGTGAGGTTTCTGCCGGAGCAAACCGCCGCAGAAACCACGATTCCGGCTGAAACACCGGGCGTGTAAACCTGACCTGAATTTTGCGATCGTCGCTGGCTGTCACCGAGTCAACCAGGCTCGCCCAGACCCCCTGAAAGGCAGGGCTGGTGGGCTGGGCCCAGGCACTCATGGCCGCCACAACATCTCGGGCGTTAATCGGCCGGCCAGTTGACCATTTCAGGCCAGGCTTGATGGTCAGCAGGGCGGTGCTGAGGTCGGTCATCTCGAATTTTTCGAGAATCTGTTCGGCGTTTTGCCCTTTGAATGACGATTCCTGCAAATCCTTCAGCAAAGGCTTGAAAACCAGACCCATCACACGCTGGGCTGATGGCCCGGCCTGCCAGGGTTGGGGCGGTTTATCAACCGGCTCAGTCACCGCCACCCGCAGGGTTGGCCACGCGGCCATGGCCTCGGCCCGGGCTTCTGCCAGACCCTGTAAATCAGGCCAGGCACGCCACGCAGCGTTCAGAAAATCAAGCCGCTCGGGTTTGTCTTTCGGGGCATCAGTCAGAAACTGGCCAGCAGCTTTTTTCAGCTCGGCCTCAAGCGATTTCAAAGCATCGGAAGTGGCATCAAGCGACTTGATTTTGGCGTAGCTTTCCCGGGCCCGCTCATAGCGTTTACCGGCAAGATCTGCCGAGGCCAGGTTCGAAAGCCCTTCCACCGCAAGAGCCCGGGCCTCTTTATCTTTGCTGTCAGCCCCCAGAACTTCATTCACAAACTGCAGGCCTGAACTGTATTCCGAGGCATCAAAACGGTTGCGTGCTTCTGCCAGCAAAAGCCGGCGATGAGTGGCAACAAGCCCGTTCCACTTTGGCTCGCGGGCCTGCACATAAAGCAGAAATTCAAACGCCTTGGGAAAGTCCTTCGAATCAATCAGCCGGTTGGCCTCTGCCAGAAGCATATCTTCAAAATAAGTGATTTCGGTGATATCTTCGCGATAAAGTGCATATTCCGTGCCTTCCGCCTCAAGCGGCTGCACCAGCAGGCGCATTGCCGGGTTGTTTTCAAGTTCGCGGGCACGGGCTTCCGCCTCGGCCGACCGCTTGCCCCTGATTGGCCGCTGCCCCGGCTTTTTGAGCCCCGGCGGAAGCGGCCTCGGGGCGACCGGCTCAATCAGCAGGTCGGAGTTGTCTTTAAGCACGACTCTGTCAAATGGAGCTTTCGTCAAAAGCGATTCGCCGTCCTTGCCGACAGTCGTCGTTGAAGGGGCCTGCGCATGCAATTGATCAAGCCCGACCATGGCGAGCATCCAGATAGCTGTGAAAAAGCTGGTGCCGGCAAGACACCGCAGCGATGTTGCGTGCCTTGTCATGGCTTTTTCTCGTCTGATGGAATGGCTGAACCCACTTGCCGCACCACGCCCGGCCGCTCAACCACAAGCCAGCCTGATTCACCACGGAAAACCGGCCCCTGAACCCACGTGCCCAGCGGCGTTCGCCTTGGCTCGGGGTCGTCCGTCTTCCACAAAATCAGTTCCGACTGCTTGTTCTGCCCGAGCCAGGCAAGCTCTTTGCCCTCAAGCAGGGGGCGGCCAGTCGGCATGGCATTGGCCAGCCGCGTTTCAACCTGGGTCTGGCCCGACTCGTCCACCAGACGAATCAGCCCTGACGGATGACAAAGCAAGGCTTTGGCGCCGCCCAGCGGGTAAAGTCGCGTTCCGG
>JBJTRR010001067.1:0-1294 GCA_046076185.1 bacterium
TCTTTCAAGATGCTGGTGGTCGTTGAAGGTCGTGAAGTTGATGAAGCACTCTTGGTCATGTAGAAACCACCGTTTGTGGCATCGTGACCAATAGTGAATACTGATCCGTTCGACAAAATATGCACTGTGCCGGGCGGCTATGCGGTGGGTATTTACCCTGATGCACCCTGGATGGGGGCCCCGTTCTCTGACTCCGACTCGACCCAGAGCTACTATCCTTCACGCGGGCGGGTGGCCTCGTGGGCCAATATTTCCGACGGCACTTCCAACACGCTGCTTGCGGGCGAGGTGATCAAAGGCCAGGGCAACGACCTGCGAGGCTTCACCTGGTGGGGCGATGCCGTGAGCACATCCACCTATCTGCCGCCCAACAGCAACCTGCCTGACGTGCAAAACACGGCCGGTTATTGCGATTTTAATGTCAAAAACCCGCCCTGCCGCGCCGCTACTACGGCCTTTCCGCCAACCTATGCGTGGCGATCAAAACACCCAGGCGGTGTGAACATGGTCTTCTGCGATGGATCGGTGAGGTTCCTGAAAAACACCTTGAATATCTTCACGTGGCGAGCCCTTGGCACAGCCCAGGGCGGCGAAGTCGTCTCGGCTGACGCCTATTGAAAAATCATCGCAGGATTCAATGCGCTGTTCTGCTGAAATATCAAGACTTTCAGCAGAACACGCTTGACAAGACTGCTGATCACTTACTATACTTTTTACAGACATAAAATAAGGATACTCCAATGACTAGCCAAATCAGAATCTATTTCATTGTGGTTGCAATATGCTTAAATTTTCATTTGTACGGTGCTGAAAAAACAGCTTCACGAACGATTGCAGTGCCTCAGGCAAAATCGTCAGAAGTCGGGCATCCGCTTTTCATGAGCCCTCATTTCAGGCCAATAGCAATTAATAAGGGTCTGGTTTATGTAACAAACACACCGGCCGACACTGTGGACGTGATTGATTCAAGCGGCAAAAAAGTAATTTCACGGATTCATGTCGGGGTGAATCCGGCAGGCCTTGCTATTCGTCCGGGCGGCCGTGAACTCTGGGTCGCCAACCATGTTTCCGACTCTGTCAGCATCATTGATATTGATCCGGCCAGTCCGCTGAGATTTGCTGTTGTCGCAACGATTCAGGAAATTGATCCGAAAACGCGTTCCACCCGCTTTGACGAACCTGTAGGTATTGTCTTTGCCGGCCATGACAAAGCCTACGTCAGCCTCTCGGCCGAGAATCGGATTGCAGTGATCGATGCCCGGTCGCGCCGTCTTTCAATTACCCACATCCCGGG
>JBJTRR010001068.1:0-3488 GCA_046076185.1 bacterium
CACCGGAACGATTAATGACAACGACCCCGAGATTTTTCTGAGTATTGCCGATGTGCGTCTGGTCGAAGGCGATTCCGGCACCACCGATGCCGTCTTCCCAGTGACAATTTCTTCGCCTTGCGAAGCGGATATCAGCTTCAATTATGTCACGCTGGATGGCACGGCCACGGCCGGCAGTGATTATATTGCAACAAGTGGGATGATTGTCATACCTGCAGGCCAGACTTCTGCACAGATTCGTGTGCCAGTGATCAGCGATTTGATGATAGAGCCATATCAAAAGACATTCATCGTGAATCTGACCAACCCGGTGAATGTGACGCTGACGAAGACATCTGCCAGTGCGACGATTGTCGATAATGATTCGGCGGGAACTTTTGCCTTCGCCCAGGGCGCTTACAGCGTGAATGAAAATGACCCCACTGGCAAAGTGGTGATCACGGTGAACCGCACCAATGGCGGCCTGGGCCAGGTGTCGATTCCTTATACTCTGGCGGGAATTTCGGCTACGACTGGTGCTGATTTTGCGGCCGCGGGTGGCACCGTCAACTTTGCCGACGGGCAATTGACAGCCACGATTGAGGTGCCAATTGTGAATGACACGCTTGTCGAGGGTGCCGAGACCTTCAGCGTGATCCTGGGCACGCCTTCCACTTCGGCGGCATCGCTGGGAACACCGTCTTCGACAACAGTCAGTATTATCAGCGAGGATACGGTGCCGCCAGCACCGCAGATCGCTGCCGTGAAAACGACCGTGAGCCGTGGCTCTATGACGGCCGTTAATATCACATTTTCGCAGAATCTTGACCCAAAGAGTGTCAGTAATCTGGCGGCTTACACGCTTGTGGCGGCTGGTCGAGACAAGAAATTTGGCACCAGGGACGACACGAAGTACCGTATTACCAAAGTGGCTTATAACGCGGCGACGCGAACGCTGACAATTACAAACGCTTCAGTCAGGCTCACAGCGGATCTTCAATTGACCGTAAGCGGCTTGGGTAGCACAGCTCTGAAAGACATGCTCGGCCAGGCCCTTGATGGTGCCCGCACCGGCAAGCCTGGCAGCAGTGCGGTGGTGATGATTGCGAAGACCAGCGGAGCGGCTACTTTCTAAGGCGTTTCAACGGTTCAGAATCTGACTTGGTGCATTTAACTGAGAGGCATTCGGACTGGCTGGATTTGCTCAAGCCGGTCTCTCAGGGCCCTTGCGGCATTGCGTGGCCGTTCGGCCCTGAGAATGGCCGAGCTCACGGCCACGCGTGTTGCACCGGCTTCAAGCACTTCATCGATATTCTCAGGGCCGATGCCGCCGATGGCGAACCAGGGCGTCGAGGTGGCTTCGGCGGCGTATCGCACATAGCCCGTGCCGGCCAGTTCATGGTCGTGAAAGTTCTTGGTGTGGCTGGAAAACACAGGCCCCACGCCCAGATACTGGCCACCATCGGTTATGGCTTTGCGAAGCTGGGCCGGCTCGTGAGTGGAGACGCCGACGATCATTCGCGGGCCGACCAGCCGGCGGGCGTCGCGCACAGTCAGGTCGTCTTGGCCAAGGTGTACGGCATCAGCACCGGCGAGGCGGGCGATGTCTACGCGGTCGTTCACGGCAAAAAGCACGCCAGCTTTTGCCGTGATGATGCGAATTTCGCGGGCATGGTCAAGAATGACACGATCAGGCCGATTTTTCTCGCGAAGCTGAATGAAATCCACACCGCCTTCAATGGCTTCCGAAACCAGCCATGTCAGGTCGCCGAGGGTCGGCTGATTGCCGATCAACAGGCAAAGCCGGGCATTTTCCAGAGAACGTGCCCCGGCCACGGCCAGCATCATGCGTTTTTCAATGGTGTAAAGATCGTAACGAAGCACCTCAAACCGGCCTGAAACCCAGACATCATATAGCTTTGAGAATTCTTCGAGTGACCGCAGGGCTTCAGTCACCCGCTTGAAGTTGGCAATCAGAACGTCGCGCGGGCTTGAGCGAATCGATTCATCCATGGCCATGATGTGTGTGCCCACGTCGCCCGTGGTGTCGCGCTGGGGGATCAAAAGCTCGGCAGGGAAGCCGGTCATCGCTTCGTTCAGCCGGTGACGAATATCTTTCAGGCCACGGGTGAGTGATGGGTCGTCGAGGGCAAATCGGGCATAATCTTCAACGACCCGCAGGCCTTCACGCACGCGGTTGGAAGATGCATCGATAATGCGGGCTATATCGGCATTTTCCACGCTGTCGGAAAGGAGCAGGGGGTCGCAGCCTTCAGGCAGGGGCAGGGGTTCGGCCTGTTCGGCCGATTGTTTCACGAAATGTGACTTCAGCGATGCAATATCAACGCCCAGCGACTGCACTTCACGCAGAACTTCCTTGCTGCTGGAAACGAGCCCGAAGAGGAGTTCGCCGGTGCCTACGGGATTTGACCGATCAATTGATCGCACAAAGACTTCGGCATCAGCAACGGCCATGCGGAGCGACTGTGAAAGGGTTACATCGGCCGGCTCGTCGGCTGAGACAGGCACGGGGAACTTTTCAAGCCAGAGCAGGCGGGCGGAATCAGCGACACCCAGCCGGCTGACCAGGGCCACGGCCTGGCTTTCTTCCTCAGCCAGCAGGGCGACGAGCAAGTCCATCGGTTCGGCCTGGCGGCGATTGGCGACCTGGGCTCGCTGGCGGGCTTCAAGAAGGGCTCGCTTGGCTCCCTCTGTTTGAAAATGTTCGCTCATAATTGCTTTTCAGGTCGAGAGATAGGATTATCGGGCCGGGAAAATGTCAAACAAGGGGCTTGATTTCGCGGCGCAGAAGATCATCTTAACTAATGTAAGCATGGTGGCTCAATGGACCAATGTTGGAACGAATGAGTCGCCGGATACTCACTCAAGGAGTTGCATCACGATGAGAATTTCACGCCGTATTTTTATGGCCCTTGCCGCCGCTGCCACCGTCACCAGCCAGCGGGCCATGGCCTTTGCTTCCAATGTTCTGAGCCACAAGGTGAAGGATATTGACGGCAAGGACGTTGACCTGTCGGAAGTCTATAAAGGCAAAGTGCTTCTGATTGTCAACACGGCCAGCAAGTGTGGCCTGACACCGCAGTATGAAGGCCTTGAAAAGGTTTATCGCAATTATAAGGACAAGGGCTTTGTCATTCTGGCCTTCCCGGCCAATGAATTCGGCAAGCAGGAGCCCGGCACCAATCCGCAGATCAAGGAATTCTGCAAGTCTAACTACGACGTGAGCTTCCCGCTCTTCGAAAAGATCGTGGTAAAGGGCGATGGCATTCACCCGCTTTACAAGCAACTGACCAGCACGGAAGGCTATACGGGCGACATTCAGTGGAATTTCGCCAAGTTCCTCGTTGGCAAGAATGGCGAAATTGTTGCCCGCTTCAAGCCCAATGAAGCCCCTGAGAGCGAAGCTGTGATCGCAGCCATTGAAAAGGCTTTGGGCAAGTGAATTTGTAGCCTGGATTGTTAAAATACAAAAAGCCCGGAAGAAGTTC
>JBJTRR010001069.1:0-4019 GCA_046076185.1 bacterium
GGGTCAAGCTTCATCAACCCGCCTGGCTGAAACGGCCACTGCCCCGCCAGGGCATAAATGCCTTCGTCGAAGTGGTCGATCGATAAAGTCGCAGGCGGGCCAATGCGCACCAAAAGGCCGCAGGCGAGGATCATCAGCAGAATTTTTCGCGATGTTCGGGCAGGCATTTTCTTCGCAGCTTCACACTGTTCGCAGCTTCACACTGTTCGCAGCTTGACACTGTTCGCTGGTTCACACAAGAGGCTCATCGACGCCCGGCCTCTGCATGATCATAATGATAAAAACATCATCAGGGTCAACATGCACAGGTTTGTCAGAACATGATAACGATTTACACCGACCGGCGAATGATCGATCACCGCACGCCTTCCGGGCACCCCGAGCGGCCCGCCCGCCTGGCCGCCCTGCTTGACCACTGGGATGCGATAAAGCTGTTTGATCATGTTCGCCGTGGCACATTCGTCGAAGTGGCTCCTGCCGATCTTCGTCGCGTTCATTCGGCTGATTATCTTGACGATGTCGAGACCGAATCGCACCGGGCCCGCGACGAAAAGCCCATCATGCTCGACCCCGACACCTATCTGGCCGGTCATTCCATGCTGGCTGCCTGCCTGGCTACTGGGGCTGCCGTTGCGGCTGTCGAACAGGTCGCCAAATCAACCGGCCCTGAAACCGGCAAGGCCTTCTGTGCTGTGCGTCCGCCCGGCCACCACGCCAGGCCCAAACAGGCCATGGGCTTTTGCATCTATGCCACGGCCGCTGTGGCGGCGGCCCATGCCCGAGATGTGCTGAGGCTTGATCGTATTCTTGTCGTTGACTTTGATGTCCATCACGGTAATGGCACTCAGGAAATTTTTTACGACGATGATCGCGTCGGCTTTTTCTCCATCCACCGGTTTCCGTTTTACCCAGGCACTGGCCGAGCTGATGAAACAGGAACCGGCAAGGGGCTGGGTTACACCTGGAACGCCCCCCTGCCCGCCAACACACCTGCCAGCAAATTTCACGACACGTTTGAGGCCATGCTTGACAAAGCCGCCGCGAAAATGAAGCCTCAGCTTGTGATTATCTCGGCCGGGTTCGACGCCCATCGCCTTGACCCCGTGGGCGGCCTGAACCTTGAAAGTGAAGACTATATTCGCATCACGCGGAAGGTCATGCAGGTGGCTGATGCCTCGTGCGGTGGTCGTATCGTCAGCCTGCTTGAAGGCGGCTATAATGTCGAAAAGCTGGTTGAATCAGCCACGTTTCACGTGAAAACCCTGGCCGGTCTGGCCACGTCATAAGCCATCATAGATCAAGGCCGATTGCCCCCCCCTGCCCGCTCATCACGCCTCTTACACAAGCAAAAAACAACCTGAGGAAATCTCGAAAATGACATCGCCTCAAAACGAGCCTCAGGGCATCGCTGAATACGACTCGGCACAGGCTTCAACCGATGTTCTTGAAACCGGGCCGACAACCCCTGACCTATCTGCCATTTGGCGCATTCTGGTCGCCATGGTGCTGGGCGTGGTGGTGGGCCTGACGCTTGGCAAAAGTGCGGCCTTGCTGGGGCTGGTCGGGTCGAAGATCATCGGCATGATTAAAACCCTGGCCGGGCCGCTGATTCTCTTTGCGGTGATTGAATCGTTTTTGAAGACGGAAATGACATGGTCGCAGGCACGAAAAATGCTTCGTATCGCAGCGATTAACGGCTGCGTTGCGGTGGCCATTGGCCTGACTCTGGCAAATGTCATTCAGCCAGGCGTGGGCTGGAAGCCATCAACCGAGCTGACAGAATCGGCCAAATCGGCGACCATCAAGCCAACAGACCGGAAGATCGACCCGCTTAAGGACATTCTGGCATACATCCCCGAGAACATCGTCCAGCCATTTATTGAGAATCAGGTCATCTCGATTGTTCTGCTGGCGGTGGTGGCGGGTGCAGCCCTGCGCAGCGTGCAGAAGTTCCAGCAGAGCCAGGGCCGGGCCGATTATCTTTCAATTGAACATGCCGTGGTGACATGTTTCGAGGCAATTCAGCAGGTCATGCGCTGGGTGGTCATGCTGGTGCCGCTTGCGGTCTTCAGCGTTGTGGCCAGGGCTGTGGGCGAAGGCGGCCTTGGCAAGCTGGCCCTGCTGGGGCCTTATGTGCTGGTGGTGCTTTCGGGCCTCCTGCTGCAGATACTTGTGGTTTATCAGTTCTGGGTCGTCACTTCCACCCGCTATTCGCTGCGGCAGTTTTGGGCCGCCGCCCGGCATCCAGTCACGGTGGCGCTTGGCACATCAAGCAGCCTGGCAACCATGCGAGACACCCTGATTGCCCTTGAGCAGAAGCTGGGCGTTTCAAAAACTTCGGCCCGTTTGGCCGCGTGTGTGGGCACGAATCTGAATAACGATGGTATTTTGCTTTATGAAGCCATGGCCGTGCTTTTTGTGGCCCAGTATGAGGGCATTTCGCTGACGATTGGCCAACAGGCCCTGGCGGCCGCCAGTTGCATTATTGCGGGCATTGGCATTGGCGGAGTGCCTGACGCCGGCCTGATCAGCCTGACCATTGTTCTGGCCACGGTCGGCCTGCCGCAGGATATCGTGCCGCTTCTGCTGGCGGTTGACTGGCTGCTTTCACGATCGCGTGCCATGACGAACGTCATCAGTGATATGACACTGGCTGCGACTATTGATGGCCGAATGGAACCAGACCGTGCAGGGGGCTGAGTATGAGGAGTTTCACGTGGAATAAGCCAGGTGATTGATGAACCGAGATAATATTTTGAAAAACTGAGTGGCTGGCCACTGTCTGAACGTATGCAGCTTTTGGATGCAATCTGGGCGGTCATTCTGGATGATCATCCAGAAGAACGCGAGCTTGGCCGATTCGAAAGGGAACTACTGGTGCAGCGACTGGCTGAGGATGACGTGATGGCTTGGGACGATCGAATATCAGAGATCTTCAAGCTGCGGGAAAGCTGAGCTACAAGGTTGAAAAAAAAATTGATTAATAATCCCCAGCCGAGACAACTTCCCCGCCATTGCGGGTGCCGATAGCTCGCCAGACTTTGGCGTCAATGGATTCTTTCACAAACTGTACGTGCCCGTCGGCAAAAAGCGTGTTTACGCCGCCAGGGTGAAGGCTGGTCGCCGTCACGGAACTTCCAACGGAAGAGAGTGTGCCGGCAACAAAGTTGCAGCTCGGCTGATTCGGTGGCATGATATGGTTGTACAAAGTCTGGTACCGTTGCCCAAACATCCAGATTTCGCCTTTATTCATTGCGAAGTTGGGAGTAAAGTAAATCAAGTCGCAACATCGCGATAAAAAGTTCCAAATTATTGGTATCACCCCATAATTTCAACGATGATTTATAAATTGTTCGTAGTCGATACTCTGAATTTTTTCGGCCGACCAGCATCTCGCTCATGGCAACCGTTGTTGAAAGCCCATCAGTCGCCGATTCGAGGCCAATCGGCCGATATCCTATGATCCCGTTGGGCCTTATAATCATTCGTTCATCGCCAACATTCCCAGCATAATTTGTTTTGTTCGGAGAAATCATGTCGCCCGACGCACGGTCTGAAAAATAATAATCTGAAGGGCACTGAAACATGGAGATTCTTGCCTGCCCTACCGTTTTATTCCCAACGGCTTCAAGAATGGAAATATTATTGAAATTCACCTGGTTATAAACATTCATCTGCTCAATATAGGGTAGATTGACCGAATGCATGGAAAATTGAGTTTTCCCGGAATTGCCGGGTGGAAACCGATTATGGTCTGTTGCGTATTGATGAATCGCCAGCCCGAATTGTTTCAGATTATTCACACAAATCGCCCTTCGGCTCATTTCACGTGCCGATTGTATGGCAGGCAAAAGCAAAGCAATTAAGAGCCCTGTCACAACAATAACAACAAGAAGTTCAATGAGGGTAAAACCGCGATTACGCATTTCATATCCCGTTGAAAAGATCATAAGTAAGTCACTTATACCAAAAAAAGTAATCAAATGATACAAAAAAGATCACTGACCCCGACGGGATTC
>JBJTRR010001070.1:0-1120 GCA_046076185.1 bacterium
CCGAAACGCCCGACCCTTTTCTCACCATTCCCAGGGCCATCGTGGGGCTGCTCTTTTTTCTGATCATTATTGAAATCTACAGGGAACGCCCGACAACCGGCTCGTTTCTGGCTTTTCTCTCATGCATCATCTGCCTGCTGCTGCCGCTGGTTCTGGTTCTCAGTGGTCATCGACGTGCGTCGTTCGTCGGCCATGCGTCAAATGCAATTATCTGCCTGGCCGTGGCCCTGATTGCCCAGGGAAATCTGGGGCAATACCTGATCTTAAAACGCTCTGGCAAACGTGGGGCCGTATCGTTACCAATGCATCTGGTCATGTCTGGCAAAGACCTGACCGGCATGATCTTCGGCTTTGAAATTGGCCCATCGGCATGGAGCATCATCCTCATGCACAGCGTCAATCTGGTGATGCGTTCACCCATCATTTGGACATATCTAAAAATAGCAAAACACTGATTCGCCATTTTCAAATCAGGTTGCCAATTGCAAGTATTATGGAATTTACACCAAAGTAATTTTCTGAATTCATCATACTTTTCCAATCTGCGATAAAGCTGCTGAGACTCTTTTTGTTCGTCGCCATGAAACGCTTGCACTATCCCGCTCATTTCAATTCCTCTGCTTATTACAATATCAATTTTGATTGCGATCAGCATTGATTCTGGTAAGATGTTGTTAATATCGCAAGGCGGGCCTTCAGAACATCGGGATCAAGCTTCATGAAATTAAAATCTTTAACATTTGTATTATCCATTCAGATTTTGCTGAATGGGTTGGCGGCCGGGGCTGAATCGAACCGGTATGAGCCTGAATGGGCTGGCGTGGCGCCGAAGCGAGTGATCAGCCATAAAAACACCGACGGTGAATCGCTGGTTCGTGCCGTGGCAGCACTTCAGCCGGGCGATAAACTGGTGATTGCCGGCGGCACTTACAGCGTAAGCCGGATGTGGGACATTCGTGTGAGCGGCACAGCCGGAGCACCGATCTGGATTGAGGCCGAACCGGGTACGACGGTGAGATTGACAAGGCCCGACGCTCGTCAGAATGTGCTGAACATTGGCCAGGGCGGGCCCGTCAGTTATCTTTGCCTGCGAGGTATTGAGATCACCGGCGGCAGCCAC
>JBJTRR010001071.1:0-4767 GCA_046076185.1 bacterium
GTGGCAGCGGAGGTAAGGAATCTTGCCGAGCAGTCGAAGATGTCGAATGCGAAGGTGAGACAGATTCTTGGCGATATTCAGAAGGCGACGAACACGGCGGTGTTGGCGACCGAGCAGGGCACCAAGGGCGTAGAGACCGGAATGCACTTAGCCGAACAGGCGGGTGATGTGATTAATAAACTGACTTTGACAGTAAGTGAATCAACCAGTCAGGTCGAACAATATCTCAGTTCAAGCCATCAGACCAATCAGGATCTGGAACAGATTACTTTGGCCATTCGTGAGATCAGTGAATCGACCCGGGCATTTGTCGATGGTGCCCGACAGGCACGCAGCGCCGCCATGGAACTTGAGAATCTTGCCAGGCGACTTCGGCAGTCGGCCGGTATGGAAACCAGCCATGAAAATACGGTTAAGACAGATAAAAAGCAGGTTCTTGAACGCAGACTCACAGGCCTGAGGAAATAAGAGCATGAATGCGACAAACGTGACAGAGCGGCAGCTTTCTGACGAACAGATTCGGCAGGTCCTGCAGAGACGCGCCAAGGAACTTGCCAGAACATCAAAAGAAGATGTGGTTCAGGATGTCACTGAATATATCATCGTTACGATTGGTCGCGAGAAACTGGCACTTGAAATTCGTACAATCCAGGAAATTCAGACCCTGCGTGGGCTCACAAGCGTGCCTGGGGCGAATGATGTGTGGAGCGGCGTTGTCAATCTGCGTGGGCGTCTGCTGCCCGTGCTGAATCTGGCCCGGACGCTTGGAATTCCGGCTGAATCGATTGAAAACAGCGATAGCGGCCGAATTGTCGTTGTATCCATTGGCCAGTATCACATGGGCCTTCTCGTAGAAGATGTGCTTGGCGTGAAAGAAATTCCTAATGGCAGTATTCGCCCCTCGCTGGTGGACAGTTCCAGCCAGGCACGTGAGATTGTCTCGGGTATAACTGCAGACATGATCAGTGTTCTTGATCTGACGGCACTGGCATCTGACCCGCGTGTGATGATTCAGGAATAAAAAGTCGCTTGAGATCATAGCTCAAAGACTGTTACCAAAGACAGAAAAGTCCTCCGATATCGAAAGGCCCCGACCATGGCCGGTGATTATGGCGACCTGATGGCGAAGCTTATTGAGGCCTTTGAAGGCGAGGCCCAAGAGCGTATTCAGGAACTCAACAAAGCCACGCTGGCTCTGGAACAAGCCAACGATGCCGGTGAGATGGCTGAACTGATCAAGGTGATCTTCCGCGAAGCTCATACCTTGAAAGGTACTGCCGGTGGCCTTGGCCTGAAGTCTATTGAACGACTTGGCCATAGTATGGAAACGGTCTTTGGCCTTTTACGTTCCGGTGAAATTGGAACATCGCCGGAAATGTTTGACGTGATTTACAAGTCGCTCGATGCCATCGGCGAGCTGGCGACCTCGGCAGCCAGGGGGCAGGCTGAGAGTGTGGACGTTGGCCCACTGGTGGAATCACTCAACAATATTGCCGCTAAAACCAAGGATACTGACACAAAGGCTACTGAAGCAGTTGTCAAAGAATCGGTCAGCCCTGCTGAGCCAGCCGAAGAATCTTCCAAAAAGCAGAAGAAAAAGCCGCAACCAGGCAAAGAAAAGCCAGCCGAGAGCGTGACTGAACAGGTTTCTTCCAAACCCGCCGAGCCAGTCCAGACACGATCGGCCCCGCCAAGGCTTTTGATTCCCGGTAAGTCAGAACCAAAGCCAACGGCTGAACTGGTCTCAGAAGAAACGTCACCCCAAACAGGTAGCGTGGATGAGCCTGAATCTGAAGCGCCAGCATCTCCTGATCTAGTCGCTCTGCCCGAACCAAAACCAACGGAAAACCCGACGGTCGTCGCTGAAAAACTGCAGGCAGCATCTGCTGCTACGGCCGAAAAGCCGAAAAAACCGGCAGAAGTAGCCAATAAGCCTTCAGAAGCTGTCGTTGCACCACAGGCTCCGGCCCAGCCAACGGCCCGTGCACCTGAAGAGTCGATTCGGGTTTCCACAAGTAAACTTGATGTACTGATGGAACAGGTCGCCGAGCTTCAAACGGCCAGAATTAATGCCGAGCAGCGTCTTACGGAAGTGCGCGAGATGCTTGAGCGAGTAGAGGCCTGGGATATTGAGTGGCGACAGATTCGATCTGAACTCTGGCGAATGGGGCTTGCCAGCGGATCATCAGGCAGTCAGGCTCAGCCATCTGGCGAGATGGGTAAAGCTCAAATCAGCGGCGATGTCAGATCCTTTCAAAATCTCTCATTCTTTTTGGAATCAAATGCCAACCATTTACGGAATTCAGTTGGCCAGTTGACCGGCCTTGTTCGCAATTTTGATTCGGATAGTCGCCGAATGGCACAGGTCATGGCTGATTTGCAGGATGGTGTACGGCGAATCCGGATGCTACCGATATCGACCGTTTTTGAGACATTTCCCCGACTTGTTCGCGACACAGCCCGTTCAGTCAACAAAGAAGTCAATCTGATTATCAAGGGTGGTGAAAACGAGGTTGACCGTACCATTCTTGAACAGGTTAAAGCTCCGCTGGTACACCTTTTACGCAATGCAGTCGATCATGGCCTTGAATCAACTGAGAAGCGAGAAGCCGTTGGCAAGCCGCGTCAGGGCCGACTGGAACTGACCGCCGCCCAGCGAGGAGCCAATCTTCAAGTAGAAGTTTCAGAGGACGGTGGCGGGATCAACGTCGATAAAGTTCGTGATTCGGCAGTGCGTAAGGGATTGCTTAGCCAGGAGGCTGCGGCGGCGATGTCGGATCAGGAAGCCATGTGGCTGATTTTTCGCCCGGGCTTCAGCACCAAGTCGGAAGTGACCGACCTCTCCGGTCGCGGTGTTGGGCTTGATGTTGTTCGCGAAAATGTTGAAGGCCTTGGCGGAATGATCGATGTCAAGTCAGAACTTGGCGTGGGTACAACATTTACGCTCACTCTGCCGATGTCTGTTGCAACCACGCTCGTCATGATTGTGGAATGTGGCACAAGAAGGTTTGCTTTGCCAGTCACTAACATTCTGCGAATTATGAAGATCCGGCCTTCAGAAATCGGCCAGTTACGTGGCCGGGCTGCGATTGACTTCGAAGGTCGCCCGATTGCCCTGACCCAGCTCTCAAGTGCTCTTGGGATGGGTGAAGCGGCTGCTGATTTGCGTGAAGGCAAAGCAGTGCAAGCACTTATCGTCGGTAGTGCCGACAAACGCTATGCCTTTTTGGTTGATGGCATTCTGGGTGCTCAGGAAGTGGTTGTGAAAAGTCTTTTGCCTCCGCTGGACCGGGTGCGACGTGTCGCCGGTGCGACAATTCTTGGCACGGGCGAAGTTGTGATGGTGGTGAATGTGGCCGATCTCATTCGCTCATCATCCGTTCACAATCTGGCTTTTACCATGAGTAAGAGCGGTGCCGCAGCGACTTCTTCCGAAATTGTCCGGACAGCTGTTAAGCCGTCTGAACCGCCGCTGGTGCTATGTGTTGACGACTCGTTCACGACAAGAACGCTTGTGAAGTCAATCGTTGAAGCGGCCGGTTATCGAACGAAACAGGCGGCAGATGGGCTTGAAGCGTGGAACATTCTCCAATCAGAGCCAATACAACTGGTGGTCACCGACGTAAATATGCCCCGCATGGACGGTTTTGAACTTACGAGAACCATTCGTAAGAATCTACAAACAAAGGATTTGCCGGTTATTCTTGTGACTTCACTTGATAGCCCGGAAGAGCGTGCCGAGGGTGTTGATGCCGGTGCCGATGCCCATATCGTGAAGGGTGCATTGCGACAGGAAGATCTGCTTGAGACAATCAAACGGTTGCTATGACACGGCTTCGGGAAAAAACAAAGGAGTTGCCTTGACAAGCAGCCGATAACGTAACAATGATATGACTATCTGTTTTGACAAATACAAACTGCGACCTTGTCGCGGGTTCTCAAGATACGTAGATACTGAAGATGTCGATTGATAAGAGTTTGAAGCGTGGTGGCAGCCTGGCTCGTGTTCGCAATGTGCTCAGGCGGCCGGAGAGACTTGCCCTTCTTCAGGAAGATGGCAAATGGGACGCTGACAAGGGAATTTTTAACATTCCCAAGACCAAATACCGTAAGTTGGCACCCGGTCAGTCAGGCCCGAAACGCGAAGGCTGAGGTCAGCTCTCACTTCGATCCATTTGATTGTGAAGCCGCTCCCCTTGAATTTACCATTGAGGTAAATTTTAAAGGAGCGGCTGATTTTTTGATTTTCTGAAAGCAGAAATGACCTCTCGCCTGCTCATTTACTGCCTGATGATCGTAATTGCCAGTGTGGGTGGGGGGCTTCTACCGCTTGTGCGGGTTGTCACTCACATCCGTATGCAGATTTATTTGAGTTTCTCGGCTGGCGTAATGCTGGGCTCTGCTCTTTTGCATATGCTGCCCGAAGCGGCGGAAATTGGTGGCCCGGGTGTTGTTCCCTGGGCTTTGCCGGGCTTATTGACGCTTTTCATGATCGAACGTTTTTTCAGCTTTCATCATCATGAGATTGAAGACGAAAAAACGGACAAGCAAGCTGCGGTTGATGCCTTAAGTCATCATCATGACCACACTTGCGGGCATCATCATGACCACGGAGTGATTCCTGCCGGGCTCAAAGCGGGTTTTCACTGGAAAGCTGCGGCTATTGGTCTGACCGTCCATTCACTACTGGGCGGGGTTGCCCTGGCATCGGCCGACGCCCTGGCAGATGGTGATTCCTGGGTGCTTGCCCAGGGCGTCTTTCTCGCC
>JBJTRR010001072.1:0-3225 GCA_046076185.1 bacterium
GCAGGTTTGGCTGGGGCTTCCTGAGTTGCCACCGGTGCTTTGCCTGATGCCGCCGGGGCTTCGCCGCCGGTTGTGACCGATGGCTTGCCCGTCACTTGCGCCGCCTGGCCCTGGTCGTTGAAGGTCACAAGCTCGGTCTTCACCGTTGCCCCTTCACGCACCTTCTGGATACCGATGAGAATCACCTGATCGTCGGCAGATAGCCCTTCCAGCACCTCGCGAAGTCCGTCAATTTTTGTCCCGAGTTTCACATTCCGGCGAGAGACCTTGCCCGCCGAATCAACCACCCACACATATTTCAGCCCCTGGTCAGTCAGCAGGGCCATCTCAGGGAATAGCACGGCCTGATGCGGTTTATCGCCGATGATTCGAACACGCGCGAAAAGCCCTGCCGCCATCAGTCGTTTGGAATTGTCAAACACAGCCCGCACGCGAATGGTGCCGGTCGATGGATCAACGCGGTTATCGGCAAAATCAATAGACCCTTCAAACGGAAACTCTTTGTTGTCGGCCAGGCCAAGCAGCACCTTCATTTTGGCATCCCTGATCCGGTCGGGCGGAATTTCCTTTGAGCGAATCATTTTCAGCCGCTCAATATAGGTGCGTTCGTCCACATCAAAATAGACATACATCGGGTTCTGCGGCACGATGGTTGTCAGGGGCGAAGCTGTCGGCGACTGGGCGGCAATCAGGTTGCCTTCACGCACGGCCGCATCGCCCACCCGGCCATCAACCGGTGCTGTGATCCGGCTGAATTCGAGGTCAAGATTCGCCAGGGCCAGTTCGGCTTTGTCGCCTTCAATATCAGCCGCCACCACGTCGCGCTTGGCTTCGCTCTGCTGCAGTTCTTCCAGACTCAGGGCGCGGCGGTCGTGCAGGGCCTTATTACGCAGATATTCCGCCGTGAATTCCCGCAGCTTCGCTTCATCGGCCTTCTGTTTGGCCTTGGCCTGGTCAACCTTCGCCTGAAACGGCCGGGGGTCGATTTCAAACAGCAATTCGCCCTTCTTGACTTCCTGCCCCTCAGTAAAATTGACTTTCGTCAGATAACCTGTCACACGCGACCGCACTTCCACCCGCCCGATCGATTCCGTTCGCCCGGTAAAATCGGTCGTGTCGGCAATCTCGCGAGCAACCGGCCTGGCCGTAGTTACTGTCAGTTCTGGTGGCTTGGCCAGTTGCCGCTGCATGTTGGGCGAACAGGCAGTGATGGCCAATAGCGCTATCCCCGGAACCGCTGCACGTAACGCCTGATGAATCGTCAATCTCATCTTGATTCCTGACACTTCTGCTGGGGCAATTCTGCACCCGTGGCCCGCTTTTTTACCGACTGAAAAGATTGTCTCAATATAATCCTGTGGCGGCTTTCTTTCCAAATATTTCTGCCGGTATTTCACAGGCTGGCCTATGTGAAAGCCTTCCGCCTGATGTTGCCCGGCTGTTTCCTGCCCGAACTCTTGTCGCGCAGGCTCTTTCGCGTCAAACTGTTTCTTATCATGCCAGATCGATCCACAAAGATCGGAATGACTCTCCTGCTTCACACCCTGCTGCCCATTCTGAAAAGAGGTTCAAAACCCATGCGAAAGTTCAGATCATTCACTTTTCTGCTGGCACTGGCTGCCACTCGTCTGATGGCCGACGATGCCGTCGTTCTGCCAAAGGTCGATAAACTCGCTGTTGATTCGCCCGTCACCTTCAAGGTCAGCGGCATTAAGCCCGGCGTTTATCAGGGCAAGCTTGAAGGGGTTGAACAGCCCCTTACCGTGCAGGTTGGCCTTGGGCCTGCCGGTGCTGACATCGCCGCCATGATCGTGCCCGCCGGTGCCGATGTTTCCGGTAAAACGTTGCCGCTGAAGGCCGCCGCCACTACGGGCGAAGGCGTGGCCATCAGCGATGCCGGCGAGGGCCTGCAGGTTGATGTGGCCGGCAAGCCGTTTTTCACGGCACTTGGGCAGTCGGGCAGCAAGCCGATTCTCTACCCGGTTTACGGCCCCGGTGGCCAGATGATGACCCGCAACTACCCGATGAAGGATGTGGCCGGCGAAGACCGCGACCACCCGCACCAGCGATCGTTCTGGTTCACCTTCGGCAAGGTCAACGACCTTGATTTCTGGGCCTCTGACCCGATCAATGGCGACAAGCCGCACTTTGGCAAAATTGTGCCTACGGCCGTTGCCATGGAATCGGGCCCCGTGGCCGGCTCGATTGTGACCAGCAAAAACTGGACCGACCGTGAAGGCAAGCTGGTGATGGAAGAGAAAAACACGCTGGTGGTTTATCACCTGAAAAATCAGCGAATTATCGACGCCAAATTTGTGCTGACGGCCCCTGCCTCGGCCACGGTCGTCTTCGGCGACACCAAAGAAGGCATGTTTGGCCTGCGAGTGCCAAGCGTTCTTGACACCAAGGCCAAAAAGGGCGGCAAGATCGTCAATTCCGAAGGCATTGAAGACGACGCAGCCTGGGGCAAAAGTGCAGCGTGGGTTGACTACTCGGGCGTGATTGACGACAAAACCGTTGGCGTGGCGATTTTGAATCACCCTTCGAGCTTCCGCTATCCGACCCACTGGCACGTGCGAAATTATGGCCTTTTCGCTGCCAATCCGTTTGGCCTGAAGGATTTTGGCACGGGCAAATCAGGCGAATTCAAGCTTGAGCCTGGCAAGTCGATTGAATTTTCCTATCGCGTGATCTTCCACAACGGCCGCCACAGCGACGCCAAAATCGCCGACGGCTTCAAGGCCTATGCCGCCAGCGGCAAGTGATTTTTGAAATCAAATCGAAAAAAGGCCGGAATCTTCAGACTTTGGTCTGTTGATTCCGGCCTTTTCCCATTGGTAGGTAGAAACATTTGTAGAAAGTGCTTTTGTTCACTTTCAATAATCAGGCAAAAATTTCGTGGAGGACATTCCCCCTGGTGTCGGTCAGGCGGAAGTCGCGACCGGCATATCGGTAGGTCAGCCGTTTGTGGTCCAGGCCCATCAGGGCCAGCAGCGTGGCATGCAGGTCGGTGGTGTGCATGCGGCCTTCCACGGCCGTCTGGCCGTATTCGTCGGTTCCGCCGAACGAGAAGCCGTGCTTCACCCCAGCGCCGGCCAGCCACATCGGGTAGCCGGTGATGTTGTGGTCACGGCCATCAGGGCCTTGTGCCGTAGGCAATCGGCCAAACTCGCTGCCGAAAATGACCAGGGTTTCGTCCAGCAGGCCCCGGGCTTCCAGGTCGGC
>JBJTRR010001073.1:0-4468 GCA_046076185.1 bacterium
GAAAAACCGCGGCAAATCGGGCGAAAACTGGGTTCTTGAAGACACCGGCCGGCTGGCCCGGCGCAAGCTTGACGCCCACGACACCCAGCCCGCCCTGGCCGACCTTGACGGAGACGGCAAGAAAGACCTTGTGATTGGTGCGGAAGACGGCCGGCTTTACGTGCGGCCGCTGAATCGGGGGCAATAACACATCGATTTCGGTGAAGATGTTGCACGGGCTTAGACTTCTCGTGTATTTTTACGGAATAACTTCAGGCTGAATCACCACTCAAATCAGGAAAAAATCATGCTTCGTCATTGTTTTCGCACGGTCGCAGCCTTTCTGGGCCTCAGTCTGTTGTCAAGTCTGGCCGCTGCCGCTGAGCCTCTTGAAATTGTTTTTGTGGATGTCATGGGCGGGGCGGCCACGCTCATCAAAACGCCTGAAGGGCAGACCATTCTGCTTGACAGCGGCTGGCCGGGCCTCGACGACCGCGACCCCAAGCGGATTGTTTATGTGCTGAAGGAAGTGCTAAAGAAAGATCGGCTTGATTATCTGCTGAGCACGCACTGGCACACCGACCACTATGGCGGTGTGGAGGGGCTGGCCAAACGCATTGAAATTGGTCATTTTCTTGACAGGGGCCTGCCGGAAGACCCTGGCGCCGACCCGGACAACTTTCCCGATGGCCCCAAGGCCGACGACAAGCTGGGCATCGCCTATCGCAAGGCCGCCATGGGCAAACGCACCGTGCTGAAGGCCGGCGACAGCATTCCCCTGAAGGGCGACCTGAAAGTGCAGGTGCTGGCAGCCAGCGGCAAGGTCATGCCCGCCCCAGCCGGAGCAAGGCCGAACCCGCACTGCGATGCCGCCCTGGCCGACAAACCGAAGGACGGCAGCGATAACGCCCTTTCGATCGTGACGAAATTCAGCCTTGGCATATTCGACTTTTTCGACGCCGGCGACCTGACATGGAACGTAGAAAAACAGCTTGTCTGCCCGGTTAATCTGGTCGGTGTGGTTGATCTTTATCAGGTCACGCACCATGGCATGGATATTTCGAACCACCCGACACTGCTGAAATCGCTGGACCCCAGCGTGGCAATTATGAACAATGGGCCACGCAAGGGGGGCTCGGCCGCGACGGTGAAATGGTTGCGGGAACTGCCGAATTTGAAGGGTTCTTATGCCCTGCACCGGAATGTGACAACCAGCGAAGCCGAAAATATGCCCGCTGAAGTGACGGCCAATAAGGACACGACCGGCGGCGAGTTTATTCGCGTGACGGTGGCCCCTGATGGCTCAAGCTACACCGTGCGGATTGGGCCATATGGCAAAGAATCGCGGTATGAGTCGAAGTGACCCGAACTTTGACAATCGACAGAATCTGACAAGAGGTGAATGCAGTGATACGCTTGATTTTTGTCAGCCTGGCCCTGATTTGCCTGATGATAACGCCGCAGTTGACGCAGGCGGAAACGGCGGCCGAAGTGGCGGCACGGCTGGGCTTGCCGGAATCGGCGGGGAAATCACTGAGTTTTGCCGCGACATTTGACCGGGGCTTCGAGGCCGACTTTGCCCGCGGCGAAGCCCGGCTTTTTTCAAGCAAAACGCTTGACCGCAAGGTGATTGACGACAAGCTTGAGGCCGAAGAAGTGGTGACGGTGACTGGCGGCCTTGGGCCGGGGCGGATGCTGCAATTCAGGCCAGGGCGAAAGAATTTTCTATTTTACAAAGTTAAAGACAATGTGGCATTCCGGGCCGATGGGGCCTGGTCAGGAACGTTTTCGTATTGGCTGAAGCTCGACCCCGAGCAGGATTTGCCGAAGGATTTTGTTGATCCGCTGCAGATCACGCAGAAGGCATGGAACGACGCGGCATTCTGGAATGATTTTACCAAGGACGACCGTCCGAGAAAGTTCCGGCTTGGGGTGCTTGCAGATTTGAAAGTGTGGAACCCGGAGAACCGCGACTTTGACAAAATGCCCGACGCCGAAAAGCCGGCGGTGGTGCTGCAAAAAACGCCGTTTTCTCGCGAGAAATGGACAAATATCACCATCAGCTTCAGCAATTTCAATTCAGGCGAGAAAAATGGCCGGGCCCGGCTTTATCTTGACGGACAACTGCAGGGCGAAGTTTCAGGGCGAAACCAGCGATATTCGTGGGAGCCTGACAAGGCGGCGATCCTGCTGGGAATCAATTATGTTGGCGGGTTTGACAATCTTCTGATCTTTGACCGGGAACTGACTGCCGAAGAGATCAAAGCTATTGCAGCCGGGAAATGAAATTGCAAGCAACATTCTGAAATTTCTCTGGCAATAAGCTCACCTGATGACACGCATTTTTCGATCAAGAGAAAAGAAGGCAGAATAATCAGGTGGCTAGTCAAATCTCTTGCAGGTCAAATGTGTAAAACTCATTTAATTGATGTTATTCCAAGTCCATCAGAGATCAATACTCTATGCACGTCGATGTAATTTCATTTATGCCACCGGCTGATTCAAGTCACTTGGAACTTTTTTAAAAATTTTTGAACAGATACTTGTGCAAGGTTTACGAAACTGATATTTTTATTTTGACAGGTGTCTTAAAAGACTATTCCCCACCCTGTATCAGCCTTTCTTTTTCGAGAGGTGTTTGATGTTGAACTGCTCCGTTTTTCGTCGTCTGGCGTCTGCTTCGGTTATCTGCTTCCTCAGCTTTTGTGAGGCACAGGCAGTTGACCTGCTCTACGTCTCGCTGGGTAATGGTTCCATCGTTACTTACGATGTAAGCCTGACCACTGGATCTGCCGTCTCGGCCTCGCTTGCAACATTCACAACAACAAATGTAAATAACCCACAGGGTTTGGCGTTTGATGCGTCGGGTAACCTGTATGTGGCCAATAATGGTGACAGTACCATTTCAAAATTTGGCCCCGGTGCTGCACTTCTCGGGACCATTTCAACAAACCTGAGTTCACCTGGTGCATTAGCAATAGACCCATCAGGAAATGTTTATGCCCGAGGTCTGGGCGGGACCATTTCCAAATTCAATTCGGCAGGTGCTTTTCAATCGTCGATCACAGGCCCGTCATCAGGCCTTGCTACCGACACTGCCGGTAACCTCTATGCCTCAGATTATATCAGTAGTACGATCACCAAGTTCAATACCTCAGGCTCAGCCGTTTTAACCATAAACACGGGTTTGAATGGCCCAATTGGTCTCGCAACCGATGCTTCTGGTAAGCTGTTTGCTGCAAATCAGTCCGGTAGCAGCATTTCCGTGTACTCGTCAGCGGGTGTTCTGGATTCTACGATCACCGGCAATATGCTTGCACCAAATGGAATTGCCCTTGATTCGTCAGGCAACATTTATGTGACTAACGGCGTGGGCAGCACCATTTCAAAATTTAATTCGTCAGGCTTATTTCAGTTTGGCTGGGTCACAACAGCTGCTCCACTATTCGTGGCTGTTAAACCTACCATCGTGCCTGAGCCTTCCACTTGGGTGCTGGGCGCATTGGCCGTATCGGCTCTAGTTGTTGTCAAGCGTCGCACCAGAAAATGACGCTGATCTTTCTTCCTCTCTATCCAAAACCACAAGGCATGATATTTCATCATGCTTTTTTTTCGGTATTTTTGACTTTTGCCATTCTAAAATCAAATGGCTTTATCGCCCCCTGGCCAGCCACTGCCCTGTCAGGCTTGCTTTGGTCGAGGCAATGGTGGCAGGCGGGCCCATGGCTACCACCTGACCGCCATTTTCACCGGCTTCAGGGCCAAGGTCGATCACCCAGTCGCTCTGGGCAATCAGGTCAAGCTGATGTTCGATGACGACAACGCTGTGCCCCTGAGTTGTCAATCGTTTGAGGATGCCGCAAAGCCGGGCCACATCGCCTGAATGCAGGCCGGTGGTTGGTTCATCAAGCAGAAACAGCGTGTGCTGGCTGGATGGCTTCACCAGTTCGGCCGCCAGCTTCACCCGCTGGGCCTCTCCACCTGAAAGAGTGGTACTGGACTGCCCCAGCGTCAAATATCCCAGGCCCACTTCATGCAGGGCTGTCAGACCGTCAAAAAGCCGGGGCACGTTTTCAAAAAGCGGCAGGGCTTCGTCAATCCGTGTCTGCAACAGGCGGCCAATTGAATAATCTTTAAATAAAATGGCCAGAGTGGCCCTGTTAAACCGCATGCCACGGCATTCCGGGCACTGCACATAGGTATCGGCCAGAAATTGCATTTCCATCTTGAGCTGCCCCTGCCCTTCGCACTTGGGGCAGCGGCCATCAGCCACATTATAACTGAATCGGGCCGGCGTAAAGCCACGCAGGCGGGCTTCGCGCGTGCCGGCATAAACCTTGCGAATTTCATCGAGCAGGCCTGTATAAGTGGCCGGGGTTGAGCGGGGCGTGCGGCCAATGGGCGATTGATCAACCAGCACCAGACGCTTGACAAGTTCAACACCCGAAAGCGAATCAAATCGCCCTGGCCTCGCCATTTTCAGGCCAAT
>JBJTRR010001074.1:0-3513 GCA_046076185.1 bacterium
CCGGTGCGGCCCGAGGCGGCCAGCAGGGCAATTTCACCCATCACCACCGGATAGCTTGGGTGCAGGGGCCAGGTTGACCACTGAGAATCGGCCGAGGTGGCCACCATGACCACATGCCCGCGGCCCCGCTGGGCTTCGATCACGGCAGGGTCGCCGGTGTCGAACGCCAGGGCTATGCGGCTGGCTGATTCCGGCCTGCGGTTGAGCTTGGAATACTGAAACGTGGCCACCTGTGTCAGGCCCGATGAAACCGCCGGCGAGGCCCCTTCATATGCCGCCACAATCGGGTGGCGATAGGCCAGCGGGTCGATCATGAAGGCCCCGGACTTTTTGGCGGCGTCGCCTATGCTGGGGCCAAATGTGGCCGGCAGAAGGTCGCGAACAGAACTGGCCAGGCGGCTATTATAGCTTTCCGCCACAATACGGTCGCCGCCGAATAGCACCAGCCCGCCGCCCTGACGAACATATTTATCAAGCCCGACGGCTTCGTTTTCAGTGGGCTGGGCGACATTTGCCAGCATGATCACATCATAAGTGCCCAGCTCAAGGCTGCCCAGGCGGCTTTCGGGCACGACTTCAATCAGCATGGGGATCTGTTCGGCCTCGGCTGCACCACCGGCCGGGGGAGGTTCCGTCTGGCCGGTTTCCAGTGGCGAAAGAGCCTGGGCCAGATAATCGGTCTCGGCCTGGAAGGGCTCGGGGTTAAGGTCGCCATCGACCAGCAGAACACGGATTTTCTCTTTAACAGGAACCACCAGCCGACGACGGTCGTCAACCGCCAATGGATCATCGTCCATCACGGCCTCGACAACGTGGTCGCCCTCAGCCCGGAAAATCTGGGTGAAATTGATTGTCAATGGCTCGCCCACCGGCAGATCAACCGATTGCTCGGGGCCAAGCTGGCCATCAACCACAAGCTGCACGCGTGAGGCCGGCTTCGGCTCGGGCCCGAAATTACGCACCTGCACACGGATATTGGTGGGCACGCCCACAGTGACTACGGGGCTGGTCAGCGAAAGATTCACCACGGCCCGGTTCGGTTCGGCTGCGGCGCCCAGGTCGATCACCACGGGGCGTATTTTTTGCTCTTTCAGCTTGTCAGTCTCGGCCTTCAGGGCGTTGTTGTTCTCCACCCCTGGCCGGGCCCAGGTGGCCCGCTGCATGTCTGTCAGAAAAAGAATTTCCTTATTGGGCAGCGGCGATGATTCAAGGACGCGGCGAAGGCTGGCAAAGGTCGCGGAAAGGTCGGTCGCGCCGTGAGTGGCCGTGGCCAGGTCAATCTCGCGGCCGACCTGTTCGAGGTTGGGCGATGGCTCGCCGATGATCACCCGGGGAGGATCGGCCATGATCATCAGGCTGATGAGATCACCGCGGCGAGCTTCTTTGACGATCTGTCGGGCCAAGTTTTTGGCCCGGTCAAATCGGGTTTGGTCGGTCAGCTTGCGTGTCATTGACATTGATCCATCAAGCACGATCACCCGATGCGACCGCTGGCCGGCAAAAAGGGCCGGGGCCAGGCTTTCAAGAACCGGCCGGGCCATGGCCATGGCCAGAAGCAGAATCAAAAGCGTACGAATGGCCAGCAATATCCACTGTTCAAGCTCAATCCGCCGCTTGTTTTTCTTGATCGCCGCCAGCAGAAACCGCATCGCGGCCCAGTCGGTCTGGCGGTGCTTGCGTTTGTTGAGCAGGTGCAGAATGATCGGAACCGAGCCGGCCGCCAGCCCCCACAGCATCCAGGGCGCACCAAAGCCGAGCGCCAGCATCCAGGGCGGCGAAAAATTCAGCATTGGCTCGAGCAGGTGGGCAGTCATTGATCAGCAAAAATCCGGTACAGGTTCCAAAGTATGTCAGTTGACAATATTCCCAAGGGCGACACCGTTCCCATCATCGTACCTTGTGGCGGCTGGCTCGGGCCTGAAGGTAGGCTGAAAGAGGCTGGGCCAGATTGACATCGGTGGTGAGCGGCACGTAGTCAATATCGGCAACGCGGCAGCCGCGTCGAATGGCTTCGATGAAGCCGTTGATTTCGTCCTGATAGGCCTTGCGTATGGTCAGCGGGTCAACAATGACATTGCCCATGGCTTCAAGCCCGATGAATTCCATTGAGCGGCGGAACGGGAAGGTGAGTTCGGCGGGGTCGAGGATATGAAAAACGACGACATCGTGCCGACGATGGCGAAAATGCTTGAGGCCGGCAATCACGCGGTCAGGGTCGTCAAAAAGGTCGGAAAGAATCACCACCAGGCCACGGCGGCGCGAGCGTTCGGCAAGGTCGTGAAAGACGGTTGTCAGGTTCGTCTTTTCCTGGCCGGGCACCTGATCCATCAGGTGAATGATCTCGCGAAGCTGCGAGGCCTGCCCCGAGGGGCGTATCGACTTCCCCACTCGGCTGTCGAACGTGGAAAGGCCAACGGCATCAGACTGATGGAGAATGAGATAGGCCAGCGAAGCAGCCACCATGCGGGCATACATCAGCTTTGAGACATTCTCTTCCGAGGCATAGGCCATCGACTGGCTGGTATCAAGCAGAAGGTAGGTGAGAAGGTTCGTCTCTTCTTCATAAAGCTTCAGATAGAGGCGATCAGTGCGCGACCAGACTTTCCAGTCCACGTGACGAATGTCGTCGCCCGGCGAATATTCGCGGTGTTCGGCAAATTCTACCGAAAAGCCGTGATAGGGGCTCTTGTGCAGGCCCGAAACATAGCCTTCCACCGCCCGACGGGCCACAAGATCAAGCCCCTGAAGCTGGGCCAGGTTCTTCGGGTCAAGGTAAGGGCTGGGCTCAATCACTTTTATGCAGGCTTTCCGGTGTCTGAATCGATGCTTCTGGCCAACGTCTGCGGGGGTTCAGCCCAGTCAGTTGACATCTGCCGTTTTGAAGATCTTGGGCATGGCCCCTTCACCCGCACCGGCATCGACCGGCACCATCTTCAGCACGCGCTTGATGACATCGTCGGAACTCATGCCTTCGGCTTCGGCATTGAAATTTGTCACAATGCGGTGCCGCAGCACGGGGCCGGTCACAGCACGCACGTCTTCAATGCCCACGTGCATTCGCCCGCGAAGAACGGCCCGAACCCGCGCGGCCAGAATCAAAAACTGGCTGGCACGCACGCCCGCACCCCAGGTGACATAATTTTTCAGGAATTCATCGCCGGGGTTAGCGGCCGGCCGGGTGGCCCGTGTCAGGCGCACGGCATAGGCATAGACATGCTCAGCAACCGGAATGCGGCGAACAATTTTTTGCAGGTCAAGAATTTCCGAACCGCTCAAAACCTTGTCGACCTTCGGTTTGTCGGCCGAGGTCGTCAGCCGGACAATCGCCAGCTCGTCGGCCTCTTCGGGATAATCAACCAGAATATTAAGCATGAATCGGTCGAGCTGGGCTTCCGGCAGAGGGTAGGTGCCTTCCTGCTCAATAGGGTTCTGCGTGGCCAGCACAAAGAACGGGTCGGGCAGAAGGTGCCGCATGCCGCCCACTGTCACCTGTCGTTCCTGCATGGCTTCCAG
>JBJTRR010001075.1:0-10355 GCA_046076185.1 bacterium
GAGAATTTTGAGTATGAAATGAATTTACACGGATTTCGTATAAGCTAGCCTAACACAGCTCTTTTGCTTCAATATTGAGACGATTTGTAACCTGGAAGTGAAGATGAATGATCATGAAATCTGGAAATACATGTCAGTTGATTTCCGCCATAATGAGATTGCGAATGAAAGAATGTTGAAATGGAATTGCGTGCAAAGCTGTTTTGTGTGTAATTGAAGTATGAGAAAATCAATGACTTATGGCCAGATTTTTCTCAAATTATTTTATTTCAATTTCAGAGCGGTTTTGTCATAATACGTTATTGATCTGTCAGGAAAAGGCCGGGTTCGCGGAAGTGGCAGTCAGGACGTGCCCCATGAGTTTTACGCAGACACGATGGAATTTTCGTCAGGCCGATGCGAATCGGGTGCGGCAGTTTGCCGGATTGTTCAGGCTGAATCCCGTGGTGGCGCAGATCATGGTTCAGCGAGGGTTTGACGACCCGTTGCGTGCCGAGCGATTTTTGCAGCCTGACCTGAAACGACTGACCGACCCGGAAGGCGTGCCGGGAATGGCCGAAGCGGCGAATCTGATTGTTGAATCGATCCGCCAGGACCGTACGATTGTAATATACAGCGATTATGACGTGGACGGTGTCTGCGGGCTGACGGTTCTGATTGAATGCCTGCGGCTGGCCGGGGCCAGAAAGGTGTTTCCTTACATTCCGCACCGGATTGAGGAAGGTTACGGAATTAACGCCGAAGCTGTCAGGTCGATTGCTGCCAAATATCCGGGTGCGCTGGTGGTTTCGATCGATTGTGGTATTACGTCTGTCGATCAGGTTGCACTGGCACGGTCGCTGGGCCTTGACGTGATTGTGACAGATCATCACAGTTTCAAGGCTGAACTGCCGGCGGCCAATGTGCTGGTGCATCCAAGGTTGCCGGGTGCCGACCCGTTCTGTGAAAACCTATGTGGCGCAGGTGTGGCCTTCAAGCTGGCCTGGCAGGTTGCGAAGCATTTTGGCGATGGCCAAAAGGCGTCGCCGAACCTGCGGATGTATTTGATGCGGGCGATGGGGCTGGTGGCACTGGCCACCGTGGCGGACGTGATGCCGCTGGTGGACGATAACCGGATACTGGTGAAGCACGGCATTGAGTCGCTGAACATGCGGCGGGGCCAAGGGCTTGATCACCTTTTGCAGATGTCGGGCGTTCGGGCCGACCGACCGGTCTCGGCGGGTACGATTGCGTTTCAGATTGCGCCCCGGATTAATGCGGCCGGTCGGATGAATCATGCCTTCAAGGCGTTTGAGCTGCTGACGGCCGACTGTGCCGAAGATGCGGTGCGGCTGGTTGAGGAGCTGGAGGAAGTCAACCGCCAAAGGCGCGAAATTGAGGCGGCAATCGTGAGCGAAGCCCGGTTCATGTATGAATCAGGCGACGGGGCCGCTGACCGCAGCGTGGTGGTGGTGGCCAAAGGAGGCTGGCACATGGGCGTGATCGGCATAGCCGCCGCGCGGCTGGTTGATCATTATCATCGGCCGTCGATTGTGCTGAGCATTGATGAAAAGGGCGTGGCGCACGGGTCGGGGCGGTCGATCAGCGGGGTTAACCTGGTTGAAACGCTTGAGGCATGCAGCGAGCACCTTATGACATTTGGCGGCCATGCGGCAGCGGCCGGAATGAAGCTGAAGGCGAGTGAAATTGACCGGTTTCGCGAGCGGTTCGACGCCGAAGTGGCCAGCCGGAGGCCGGGCGAGCTGGGGCACCGCGAGATCTGGATTGATGTCGAGCTTGAAGTGAGCCAGCTCACGGTGGACCTGGTGCGGGCCATGGAAAGCCTGGAGCCCTATGGCCAGGGCAACCCGCGGCCGCTGCTGGCAGCCTCGGGGCTTGAACTGACGGGCGACCCGATGCTGATGGGGCAGCAGCAGAACCATGTGCGGCTGAACATGAAGCAGAATAACCGCGTGCTGAAGGTGGTGGCGTGGGGCCAGCCGGAACTGGCCGACAGGCTTGAGGCGGGCAAGCGATATGATGTGGCCTTTACTCCGGCGATTAATCAGTGGCAGGATATGGTGTCGGTTCAGGCCGAGCTGAAAGCGATTCGGGAATCGGAACTGCGATAAGTGACTTCATGGCGATACGTAGAGAGACCAGAACTTTGTGTCTCGCCTGAAAACAGTCGAAAAGAATGATTTTCTGCAAGTGGTATTGATCACAACCGTGTAGTGGCTATGATAAACTACGAAAGTCAAGGTGGGATGCATTCGCCGCCCGCCCCATGTTAAAGAGAAACGAACATCATGCAGCGAATTCTTTTTCTTCTCGTTTTTGCGATAGCTGGCGTCTCAGGCCTGGCTGACGAAAAGATATCGCTTGAGCTTAAGGGTGGTGGCCAGGTTTCAGGCCAGTTGCTGACGGAGAAAGCCGACAGCTTTTTTATCGACCTTGGGCATGATGTGGTGCGGATACCGAAGCAGCAGGTGGCCCGACGACTGGCGGCGAAGGCTGGCGAGGCACCGGCGGGCGAACCTAGGGCGGCAGTTCGTGAAGACACCATGAACGGTTTTTATCGCACGGGTGGTGAAGACGGGCGAACTGTCAGGGAGCTGGTTGATAGTTTTGGTGAGGGTGTGGTTTCAATCGATACGCCATCGGGCAAGGGCTCAGGGTTCATTTTGAATTCGGATGGCTATGCGATTACGAATCATCATGTGATCGCCAACGAGACGCGAATTTCGGCGACTCTTTATAAAAAGAACCCCGGTGGCCAGCTTCAGCGGGTACGGGTTGAGGATGTTGAAATTCTGGCGATGAACCCGCTGATGGATCTGGCGTTAATTCGTCTTCCCAAACGGGATGATGTTCAGTATAAATCATGTCATCTTTCGGTCGATGAGCTTTCGGCCGGCGACGGTGTGTTTGCCATTGGCAATCCGCTGGGGCTGGAACGAAGCGTGAGCCAGGGCATTGTAAGCACACGTAACCGGAATTTCGATGGACTTGTCTATCTTCAGACCGATGCGGCGATCAATCCCGGTAATTCGGGTGGCCCACTGTTTAACCTTCAGGGTGAAGTGGTGGGCGTAACGAACATGAAGGCGACATCGGGCGACAATGTCGGTTTTGCGATTCCCGTGAGGTATGTGAAGGATTTTCTGCGAAATCGCGAGGCATTTGGTTTTGACAAGACCAATCCCAACTCGGGATATCGCTATCTGGAGGCGCCCCGGCGCAGCAAACCCCGATCAGGCAGCAGTGCCGCCGGCTGAAAATCTCGTGACCGGATGAGAACAGGCAGCAGGCGGATCAGGATTAACAACAGGTTGCGTCGCGTTGGCGCAGAACATGGCTTCGAAGGAGTGTAAATTGATGAGAATTTCCAGCCGCCTTTTTCATGGCGGAATTCGTCTGGCGACAGTTGTGCTTGCGGGCCTTGGTGCCCTGGCCGGTTCGCTTACTGCGGCATCGATTGAAGAATCACTGCCGAAAAACACACTGGTTTTTGCCCGCATCACCAATGCCAAGGGATTGCGTGAAGCATTTAAGGTATCGCAGATTGGTCGGATGATTCAGGATCCGGCCCTGAAGTCGATTCGCGATGAAGTGGCGAAGAATCTTGAGAAGATGTCGGCCGAAGTGAAGGACAAGGCTGGCCAGCCACTGGAAGCCCTGCTTGAAATGCCCACGGGCGAGATGATTCTGGCCGTGGTGCCGAAATCTGACGAAAAAGTGCCAGCCGGTTTTTATGCCTCGCTGGACGCTGGCCCAAGTGAAGCGGCCTTTGCCGATGCGATGAACAAGCTTGTGAAATTTGGCGGCGAGAAGGGTGCCAAGGTTTCGACCGAGACATTCAATAACGTGTCGATCAGCGTGATCACCAGCGAGATCAAGGGTGAGAACGGCGAGACGATGAAGAGCAACTTCGCCGTGGCCCAGACCGGGGCGATTTTCCATGTGGCTGACACGGCCGACACGCTCAAGGGCGTGATCAAGGGTGCCGGTGCCGACAACCTGGCCAGCCTTGACGATTTCAAAAAGGCGACTGCCAAGGCGATTGAAGACTCGCAGGTGCGTTATTTCGCCAATGTGCCGGCGATTCTGAAGACTGGCATTCGTGCGGTATCAGCCAATGTTGACAATGCCGCTGTTGATGCCCAACAGATTGAGTCGATTGTGAGCATGATTGGCCTGAATGGCCTGAAGGCGATCTCGGGGTCGATCTCGCTGAACGACACCAAGTTCGACGCCGTGGCCAACACCACGCTGCACCTGAACAAGCCGACAGAAGGCCTGCTGAAGGTCTTTACGCTGAAGCCTTCAAAGATGGAACCCGAAGGCTGGGTGCCGGCCAACGTGCTGAGCTATCAGTCGCTGGGCTGGGATTTTGACACAGCCTATAATGCCGTCAACGAAATTGCCAACATGTTCAGCCCTGGCATTTTGAACGTGCTTGAACAGCAGCTTGTCGGCCCCAATGGCGGCGAGCCCCTTTCGTTCCAGAAAGACATTTTCGGCCCGATGGGCAGCCGCGTGACGATTGTCTCTGACGTTGTCAAGCCGATCAAGGAAGACAGCCAGCGCATGCTGGTGGGCGTGGCCCTTGACGATTCGGCCGCCTTCAGCAAGACCCTTCTGAAGCTTTTTGAACTGGCCGGGCAGGAGCCCAAGAAACGCGAATTTCAGGGCACGACGATTTATGAAATCGAGCCTGATCTTCCGGCCGCTGGTGGTGTGAACATTGATTCGGGTGCCCTGTCTATCGCCATTGCCAAAGACACGCTTTTTGTCACAAGCAATGTGTCAATGCTGGAAGCGGTTCTGCGTGGCGGTTATGCCAAGCTGGCCGACTCGGCTGCCTATAAGGCTGTCGCGAAGAACTTCCCCGGCTCGACAACTTCCATCAGCTTCACGGCGACGGAAGATTCAGCCCGGGCCACTTATGAAATGCTCAAGGCCGGCAGCATTGAAGCGGCCGCTGATGCCGCTGCGGGTCGCCTGCCAGGTGCCCCCAACCTTGACCTGCCATTTGACGTGAAAAAGCTGCCGGATTTCTCGGTCTTCGCCAAATATCTTTCGAACGGTGGCGGCTTCAGCACCACAGACGAAGACGGCGTGACCTCAACGCAGTTCCTGCTTCGCAAGACTGGCCCCTGATGGACCTGAAGGCCTGACGATTTGAACTGAATCGCCCGGCTGATGAATCTAACGATTGTAACAAAAGCCACGGACTTACCATCCGTGGCTTTTTTATTTCTGCTCTTTTGCCCAACCTGCCTATGGCCAGCCGACGATCAAAAAAAAGTCGAATCGCTTGACTCCACTTCATAGAATTGCATGGATGCATGCATGTGGCTCGTGGGGAGTGGGTCAGGATCACGGGAGGTTCGGATCGATGAACGCAATTGGGAAGCGGCTGATGGGCATGATCAAGTCAGGCACGAATCAATCAGGCAAGTCCGCCAGGCGATCGAACCGATTTCACTTTGAGGTGGGCGACCTTGAGCGGCGTGACGTGCCGGCGGTGCTTGGCGACTTTTCGAACGTGAGCATACCGGCCAACACGGGCATGCCGATCACCATTACTGGCGGCACTGTTCCGCAGATTTACTCGGTGACATCGGACAACCCGAACATCTCGGCCAGCATTGCGGCCGGCAAGTTCATGACCCTGAATATTTCTCACGACTCGTCGGGCGTGGGCGATCCGCAGATTGTCAGCCAGACGATGACCTACCAGCTTTTTGACCAGCTTACGCCCATTACCGCTTCACGGATTGAGCAGCTTGTCAATACTGATTTTTACACAGGTAAGACATTTCACCGCATTGCCAACGGCTTTCCCGACTCGACCTCCTACATCCTTCAGGGTGGTTCGGTGAATGGCGATGGCACTGGCGATGTGCCGCTGCCGGGCTTTCCGTTTCAGGATGAGTTCGTGCAGTCGCTGATTTTCAGTGGCAAATATCAGTTGGCCATGGCCAATGCCGGCCCCGACACCAATTCAAGCCAGTTCTTTGTGACCACAGGCCAGCCCCAGTTTTTGAACTACAAACACACGATCTTCGGCCAGATTGTTCAGGGGCAGTCGCTGGTTGACCAGATGACGACCATTGCCTTAAACGGCACCACGCCCAAGAATGCCGTGCTGATCAATTCAGCTTCTCTCTCTGACACCAATAACAATGGTGTGTTGCTGCTTAATGCCACAACTGCGGGCGTGGGGCAGTCGGCCAATATCACCGTCACGGCCACCGACCCTGCTGATAATTCGATCGTGACCAAAACCTTTCAGGTGAATATGGTGACGAGCCCGGTTGTCAATCGTGCCTTCCTGGCACCGGTCAACCTTCAACCAGCCTATAAGACGGATGTCACGGCCAGTTTTGTGCTTCAGCCGGGCAATCCCTCGCCCACCGCTGTTTACAATTATATTGTGGCCAGTGGAGTGACAACTGACCCGGCCACAGGCAAAAAAACATTCACACCTGTGACGAATGCCACAGTCAATATTGATCAGGCCAGCGGCCTGGTTCAAGTCACGCCCCAGAAAGGTTTTACCGGGCCACTTAATCTGCTGGTCGGCATTCGCGACGGTGTTGACCGCTCGGGCACGGGCAACGTGAACGACGTGAGCAACTACGACACGCAGAATATCACCATGAATTTCTCGACCACGGCCCCAACCCCACCCGTGGCTGTGCCGCAGGTGGTTGATCGGGGCACGCAGCAGGAAACCAAGGAAATTCAGCTGACGGGTGTGCCGGGCGACCCCAGCGTGCCCACTGTTCTGACTTATGCCATTAACACCAACCCGACAAATGGCAAACTCATTAATTTTGATTCGCTCACAGGCAAGGTCACCTATCAGCCCAACACGGGTTATATTGGTTCTGACAGTTTCACCTTCACGGTGAAGGACCAGAACGGCCTTTCCAGCACGCCGGCTTCGGTCACCATTGAGCCAGTTGGCGGCATTACCCGAGCCGTGCGGGTGGAAGACAACGTGCTGATTGTGACACCGCCGCCGGGCCGGGCGAGCAACACTGTGCAGATTGTGCCGGTGGGCGATTTGATTCGCATAATTGTCAATGGCGTGATTGACAGCAACCAGCCACAGAAGTCGAACATCAATCGTATTATGCTTTTTGGCTCAAAGCGCAGCGACACGCTTTCCATTGACCCGGCGATTACCATTCCGGCCACGATTTCAGGCGGAATGGGCGGCCGGAATACGATCACCGCCGGTGGTGGGGTGACAACCATTCACGGCTGGTTTGGCAAGATGAACACCGTTAAGGGTGGCCCGAAGAACGATCGGCTTTATGGCCAGGTGGGCAAAATTCAGTTTGTGAAGTCGGGCGGGAAGGACACGATGCTGGCCGCCCAGCCTTCAGTGCCCACAAAACCACCACGTGGCACCTTCTACAAATGGGTGAAGAATCGCCTGGTTCCGAAGCCGGCACCCAAGCCTTTGCCGTTCCGGACGACAATCTGACCAGCCGGGCCTGGTAGATAGCAAATCTCAAAGCCAGGTGCCTGATTCGTTCAGCATCTGGCTTTTTGCGTATATGACAATTTGTCGATATTGGTCTGCAGGGGCAGCGAATTTGGTGGTAAATGCGGCACCTGGCCGATTCAGAAAGTTTGCGGTATTCAATTAAGTGCTGGCGTGTTGGGTGTCTGACGTCAATAAAAACGAAGAGAAAGCCTTAGATTAACGCTGTCGCCGGGGCTGGTGGATACACCAGATTTTGCAACCAGTTCCTGTGTTACAGGAGTAAATTCAAATCGTCGCAGAAAAAGGGTCAGGCAAACGAAAGCTTCGGCTTCGCTGAAGTGCTTGCCTATACAGACACGAGGGCCGTGGCCAAAGCCAAAGTGCATGGCATCTTTGGTGGTGCGGCCGTGCTTTGCCAGATTCTCTTCTTCCCAGCGTTCAGGCATGAACTGAACCGTTGGAAAGCCTGTTGAAGAGAGACCCCAGAGCTTTTCACAACGCCCGGCATGATATGTGCCAAGCAGAACGTGTGTGCCAGCCGGAATTGATAATGTGCCGTTTGTATTTGTAAGAGTTGCGTCGCGAATTGCAATTCGCGGCAGGAAAACAGTGTGTTATTCAGCCTGAGGGTTTCGGCCAGCACTTTTTGAAGATACGTTGATTTTTCACGGCCGACAGGCGAGATTTCAGCGTTGTCGGCTTCTGCCTGGGCACGGGCTCGGGCCTCATCGTTTCTGGCAAGGTTGGAAAGGGCCCAGCCTATGTAAGAGGTTGTGGCTTCAAGGGCACCGGCCAGAAAGACGCGGACATTGCTGCGAATGGCATCTTCCGGGCCTTCAGCAGTCATCAGGGGCCAGAATCCGGCCCCTTCGGACCGTGTCTGAATGACCCGTTCGACAAGCTCTTCGAAAATCAGCCTTTGCTGTTTTACGTGTGCATGGCGACGGCTAAAGGAAGGTAATCGCAATACGGGAAATCGAGCCTGATTGACAACTGTATCAACCATGATATACCTGATCACCGCGGCAATGGCCGGTAAATAGCGGTCACGCAATTCGTCAAATGGAACTTGCGAACCAAACATCACATTAACAAGCACGTTAAGCATCATGGCCTGTATGCCAGATTCCAGGCGCATTTCAACGGTGCCTGTGGGTGATTGCCTGACCTGATTTGCCAATTGTTCGATCTGCGGTTCGACAGCCTGACGAATGGTTTGTTCCAGGTGGCTGTAGATCTCGGGGTTCTGGAAATTGGTGGCCCCAAAGACTCGGGCGGCGGCCATTCGGTGTCGTTTCCAGATATCACCCTGTGAAAAAAGCAGATTGCTGCCGCCCAGAACCCTGGCAATACCCTGTGTTTGAAGTGTGTCGCGGTCAAAGTCTCCTTGATTGGCCGTGGCCAGGGTGACTGCTTTGATGATTTCAGGATCACGCACAAAAAGAATCGGCGGAAAACCCGGAACATCAAGATATTTCAGGTCATTTTCGCCGCGAAAAGCATAATCAAGAATATCAAGCGGTGTTTGTAGTTTGCGAGCCGTCAGCCAGGTCATTGTTAAGATGGGCAGTCTTTCAACGACAAGTGTACCAGTAAACGGGCACCAGCCCCTGAGCTGCAATGGTAATCGTTTTAGTCTTTGGGTCAGCGAGATCGAAATGGTTGGGCCCCATTTTGGGACCAATTTTCCGGAAACTGAATTCATGACACTACGTCAAAATTCTTGTTCTGCAATAGTTTTATTTTAGCATTAAATCATTGACCCTGCAATGATCTTTTGAGACTGTTGCCACGACGGGAAGACTTGCAGAAATTTTATTCAGGTCGTTCCTCAGGAAAGGTGGAAACACCGACAGAGACAATTGAATTTACCGACTTGGAAATTGCTCACTCGACTTTCTCCATCGCCAACCTAAAATGGAGTCAGGAGCGGTTTTGGTCTGATAGCCCCAGTCAAACGAGTTTCTGCATTTCAATGAGAGGAACTGGCCATGAACTATCTGGAACTGGTGGAAGCCATTCGCGAAGCGTTTCCGGCCCCGATGGTTGACAGGCGTCAGGATGCCTGGCTCGTTCACTGTATTACTCAGGCCATTGCCGGCACCACGAACCTGAAAAATCAGTCGCCGCTTTTGAATGTGCGTTCGCCCGGCAGTTATGAGCATGTTCGCGAGTCGCGAATTGACATTGATCCCCAACTTGACCTGCACGCCATTACTCGTGAAATCAGCTCGTATCTGGAAGGTCTGACAATCTGGGGGCACCCCCTCACGCAAGAAAATGTTGTGCCGCCGCCCACCATTCCCGGCATTGTTGCCAGCATGCTTTGCACTGTGTTTAACCCGAATCTGGTGTGGGATCAATACAGCCGCAAGGTGGCCCAGGCCGAGATGGAAGTCACGGCCATGGTCTCAGACCTGGTCGGCTATGACCCGCAGATCAGTTCCGGCGTTTTCACGTTCGGCGGCACGGGCACTGTGTTTTACGGCCTTAAGGTTGGGCTTGAAAAGGCCATGCCCGGCCATTCCAAAACCGGCATGAAGGGCGGCGAGGCTGTGATTATCGCCGGCGAAAGGTCGCATTATTGCGCCTATTCGGCTGCCCAGTGGCTGGGCGTGGGCACCGACCTTCTCTGGAAAGTGGCCACAACCGAAACGCATGAAATGCGGCCAGATGCCCTGCGGGAGAAGATGCGCAAGGCTCTTGACGAATGTAAGACAATTGCCGGCATTGTGGCCACCATGGGCACGACCGACCATTTTGCGATTGACGACCTTGAAAAAATTGTGGCCATTCGCGACGAACTTGCTGCCGAATACAAGCTGCCCTATAAGCCGCACATTCATGCCGACGCCGTGATTGGCTGGGC